>JAJZRH010000057.1 GCA_021802795.1 bacterium | reverse complement strand
CAACTCAACGAGCGTGAGCAGGGAACGCGCGAATGGTATCGAGACGCCGCAGTTTTTTGTCGTCACCTTCGCTTCGCGTATCAGATCTTTCAGCGTCTCGGTAACCTGTTCGGCGGAAAGATTCATCGCCTGTCCCACTTCCGCACCGCCGTAGGGGCCGAGCGCAAGTTCGCCGTACGTCTCGAGAACGACCTGCCCCTGCTTCTTTCGCAATTGCACGACTTTCAGAGACGACGAACCGATATCGATACCAAGTACGCTCTCTTCTTTCTTCTTCGCAAAGAGATCGGTAAGGAATGACATGCGACAATACTACCATGGATATCCGGCGTCTTCTCGACATTCTGTTTCCTCCGCGCGTGGACGAAACCGCGCTACGCGACATTTCAAATGACGATTTTCTCGCGTTCCTCGCGCCGCAGGTGGCACGGGGAACGCGGCCGGAAACTGTTGCACTTCTCCCTTTTTCCGCTCGCCCTGTGCGTGCGGCCGTCCATGAGGCCAAGTACCATCGGAATGAAAAAGCTTTTCACCTGCTCGCGGAGACGTTGGAAGAATATTTGCGCGATGGCGACCAGTGGCCGGCGCATAAATGTTCGATCGTACCCATACCGCTCGGTGCGCTCCGGCAAAAAGAGCGCGGCTACAACCAAGTCGAGGAAATCGCGTTGCGCGCTATAAAAAATCTCCCTGGTTTTCAGATTGAAACCACGCTTCTCGTGCGTACGCGCGAGACCGCTTCGCAGGTCTCCCTTCCCCGCCGGAAGCGGGAGGAGAATATGCGCGGTGCCTTCAAGGCCTTGCACAGCGTCAATCCCTCCCATACGTACCTACTCCTCGACGACGTCCTCACCACCGGCGCCACGCTCCAAGCGGCAATTGATGCGCTCAGAGCGGCCGGTGCCGTTACTATCATTCCGCTCGCCCTCGCTCACTAAATTTGCTACTGTGTCCCTCACGGAGACGTGGCTGAGTGGTCGAAAGCACCTCGCTGCTAATGAGGCAGGGGAGAAATCCTCTCGTGGGTTCAAATCCCACCGTCTCCGCAATGATTCGCGAAGCCAGCTGGGAGCTGGCTGAGTGAAACATCATTGCAAGAGATTCGGGAGATTCGAAGGTCGGAGCGCGCGACCAAAGTTTCTTATGAGCGGAGCGAATTAGAAACTTGGAAGTACTCTTGTGGTGAGGGCGCGAGGCGGGGTAGCGCAAATTTCCAGCAGGAAATTATGCGTGACCAAATCCATCCCTCTCCGCTTGAGTCCGTGAAAGCGGAGAGGGGTGTTATCCACCCTGTTGCCGCAGTCTTAGCTGTATCTGTTATCCTTAGGTCATGAGTGGTGAGATAGTCTTTGATGAGGAAGAGACGGGCGGTTCGGTAAGAAATTCTGACATTGCGTCGGGCACGTCTGGAGGCATGTCTGCCTGGTTAGTGAAGCACCGGATAGCGAAAAATGACGAGCAAGCGAAGTATTTTATGCTTGGTTTTGTCATTGTCGCAGCTGCACTGGCAATAATTATTGTCGTATTTTTTGGTAACGGTTCATCTAATCCCACTCCTGCAAGTCAGATACAATCGGATATGCTCCGTATGCAAACGGAGCATTTCAATGCTCCAACTCCATGAATTCCAGAGCACGAAATGGATTCACTCTTATCGAATTGCTGGTTGTCATTACGATTATTGGACTCCTGTCAGCTGTGGTGCTTGTGTCGCTTAATACCGCGCGCGCAAAAGCTCGTGACGCTCAGAGAAAAGAAGAGATGCTTTCTATACAACAGGCACTGCAGTTATACGCAAACGATCATAACGGATCGTACCCGGTTTCAAGCGGGTGGAACGGATACGGGGTTGGCAATTGTGGCGGATTAGCGGGAACGTTAACCGGCGCTTCTGGATATATTCCAAATTTGGCACCTACATACATATCGGTATTGCCGGTTGACCCGAGTTTTGTGGCGCAATCTTGTGCCGGGTATATTTACAATTCCGATGGAACCAACTACAAATTCTTAGACCATGTGTTACCGGAAAGCTACCCGTCGGTGAACCAAACCTTTTATGACCCTGTGCGTCCGACGTGGGCGTGGATGATATGCAGCGGAGAGCCCGCGTGCTCTACATGGTAATTCATTAGCGCATTCCGGTTATTTTTCAGAGTACGCCGGTCATTTTGGCGAGTTTGAAACCGATATAGATGCCGACGAAGCCGCCGATGGCGCTCCAGATAGTGTAGGAGAAGAAGTCGCCGTTCCAGAAATACGGTAACGCGCCGCCGATGGTTGAACCGACGAACATTCCGCCCCAGATGAGTGACTTGCTGCTCATATAATAAAAGTAGAAACAGTGCTTACGAGTGTAGCATGTCGGGTATACTACGCCTCATGCCGTCGGCACACATACTACTCATCGCAGCCGCTCCGCTCTTTGCGCCGGCGCTGATTGCTCTTGTCGCCGTTCTTATTCTGTTTCTTATGCGACCGCGCCGTTTCTACTTCGTCCGTCACGGCGAGACACTCCTGAACGCCGCGCATATCCGCCAAGGCTCGGAAGGTGGCCTCTCCGAGAGAGGAAGGCTCCAGACCAAACGCGTCGGACGGTACCTTACACGCTTTCCTATCACCCGCATCATCGCAAGCCCCTACGAACGCGCAAAAGAAACTGCGGATACCATCAACCACTATCTCAATGTGCCGATTCGTTACTCAAAGCTTTTGGCGGAGCGCCGGAATCCGAGCGAGATCATCGGCAAACGCGATGACGATCCCGAGGTCATTCGCATCGTCGATCAGATGGACCGCGCGTACCATGACGATACGTATCGCTACTCGGACGAGGAAAATTTCGAGGATTTGAAAAAGCGGGCGCGGCGGGCACTTTCGTTCCTTGCCCGCCAAAGCGCGCGCGACACCTGCGTGGTGACGCACAGCATCTTTTTGAAAATGCTCATCGCTTATCTTCTCTACCGCAAACGCCTCCATGCCGCCGATTACGTGAAGCTTTCGTTCTTCAACGCCTCGGACAATGCAAACATCACGGTGTGCGAATTACACCCGTGGAACCTCTTTTCAGTGACCCCCTGCTGCGAGTTCTTGATCTACAACGATACGCCGGGAGAAT
>JAJZRH010000056.1 GCA_021802795.1 bacterium | reverse complement strand
CGAACGGAAAATCGCCGGTGCTCTGGGTCGCCGTGAACGGGTTCTGCACGGCGGCGGAGACGGTATTCGGCGTCACCTCCACTTTGGCGCTTGAGAAGTAAAGGAGCGCGCCGATGGATGCGGCGACGACGAGCACGATGGCGATGAGCGTCGTATACGGGAATTGGAACGGCCGTTCGTTCGTGAGGCGGAGCGGCTCTCGAGCGGACGAGCCGGGCTGGCTCAAGGGTTCTACTTCTCTTCGCCGGGACGGCGGGATGATGTCATTTAGTTTACGCATGAGTGCAGTATAGCAGTTCGCAAAACGGAGGTCATGGCGGCCGTGTGCATTGCCCGCTATCGCTCGTCGGAGGAGCGCTGTTTCCAGTAGAGCGCCATGAGGAGCAAGAGAAGATCCGGCGTGGCCGCGGTGGCCTGCCGCACGAGCGGGACGACATGGCTCGCGAGCACCGAGACTATCTTGGGCGGATTATCCGAGAGCCAGAGCTTGGCGAGGTCGGTCGTATCGAGCGCCTTCCGCAGAGAAGCCGCTTCTTCCTCGCGCGCGAGCAGGAATATGGTCCGCGGCAAAGGATAATGCTTCGCCAGGTCGGCGAGTTCCTCTCCTATGCCCCGCACCCACTCCTTCTTCGTGTCGGCCGGCGGCGATTCAACCACGGCGACAAAAAGGCCTTTGCGTATGAGGGCGATGGACACGGTCGGTCCCGTGGCGTCCAAAATGAGCGCGTCGCGTTCGTGCGGGAACGCTTTTTGTATCGCCTGGAAACGGAGCGAGCCGCCGGCGATGGGGAAAATATCGCGCGTGTGGTAAGCGCTCTGCAGGGTCTCCGCGATGCTCCTTGCAACCCGTTCGTCGATGAGCGAAGTCAGGACGACCACCGCGGCGCGGTGCACTTTTTTCCCGTACGGGTCGTTCGTCTCGTAACCGTTGAGGATGGTGCCGATGATGCTCTCGTCGACGATGAGCTTCCCGGGCGCCTTTGCCCCGGTCTTCTCCAGCGTCTCGGTGACAAGTTCACGGGTGAACGTGAACGGCTCTTTCTGCTCGAAGTGCTCAGTGCGCACCGAGGTCTTCTGCCACGGCGCGTCGATGGATACCAGGACGGCACTCGCGCTGCCGCTCCCCGTGGCGCGCAAAAGCGCCGGCGCTCCTTCGCGGATAAGCGTATCGCCGAGTATTTTGAGCGCGCGGAGCATCGCCTTCTCCTGCGGCTCGTGATCGCGCGCCTCTACCGGCAAACGGCGCGTATACAGTACGACGGGCAATTCATTTCCGGTGTAGCGCGCATAGGCGCCCGCAACCGAACTCGTGCCGATGTCGACGAGTATCACCGATTCGGCACGGCCCTTCCCGCCAAAAAGGTTCTCAAGAAAACTCATTCACTTATTCTAGCACCGCTTTGATGCGGCGGATGCCGGCGGACGACGCTTCTTCTTTCTGTATCTTAAATTTCTTTCCGCCAAGGCCGAGTTCGCTCGTGTTGCTCACGTGCGGTCCGCCGCAGAACTCTATGGAAAATGCATTGTCTAACGGGCCGACTGAATACACCGACACCATGTCCGGGTAGGTTGCGCCGAATTCGTGCTCGGCGCCGAGTTTCTCCGCCTCCTCCTTCTTCATATCGGTGCGGATGACGGGAATCGCCTCGGCGATTTTCTCGTTTACGATCTTCTCCACCTCTGCTTTCTGCTCCGGCGTCATCTTCTGTCCGTAATTGAAGTCGATGCGCAGGCGCTCGCTCGTGATATTGCTCCCGCGCTGATGCACATCCGGCCCGAGCACCATCTGGAGCGCCCTGAGGAGCAGGTGGTGCGCGGTATGGTAACGGACGGTCTGTTCCGCGTGGTCGGCGAGCCCGCCCGCGAACTTCTGCGCGGCGCCCGCGCGCGAGAGCGCCTGGTGCTCCTCCATTTTCTGCTTCACTGCGTCCATATCAAGTGCGATGCCGCGCTCGTTTGCTATTTCTTCGGTGAGCTCTATCGGAAATCCGTACGTGGTGAAAAGCAAGAATGCATCTATATCTCCTTTCATTTTCTCCAGCTCGCGCATGCCGTGTTCAAGCGTCTTCCTAAACTGCGCCTCTTCTTTCGTAAGCTCTTCGCGGATGGTCTTAGCGGCGCTCTGCACGAACGGATACGCGCTCGCATAGGACGCGCCGAACCCTTCGGCAACGTCCGCGAGGACAGCGTCCTTGATGCCGAGCTTGTCCGCTTCGCGGAGCGACCGGCGGATGAGGCGGCGAAGCACATAGTCCTGTTCGCTGTTCCCCGGCCGAATGCCGCCTGCAAGCATGAACGATGCCGCGCGCATGTGATCCAAGATGATGCGGAACGAGCGCGTCGCCTCCGCATACGATTTCCCCGAGCGCTTCTCAATCACCGCGCGCGCTGCGTCAAACGCGTCAATCATGAACACATCCGAATCGCCGCGCGTGGCGGCCGTGAGGCGTTCCAATCCGCCGCCAAAGTCCACATTGCGCTTCGGGAGCTCCTTAAACGTGCCGTCCTCCTGCTTCATATACTGCATGAAGACGGAGTTCCCTATCTCAATGAAGCGACCGCAATCGCAATTGGGATGGCACTCGGGGCCAAACTTGGGGTCGTGCGGCGTACCGAAGTCGTAAAACACTTCCGAATCCGGTCCCCCAATTTCTCCCGGCGGCATCTTGCTCGGTACGCCCGCGCGGCTCCACCAATTCTTCTTTGCGCCGTAGGAGAAGATGCGCCCGCCCTGCATGCCAAGCTCGTTCCCCCGCTCCTCCGTACCGAGCTCCACGAACTTGGCCTCGATGCCTTTCTCGCCAAACACTTTCTTCCAAATTTCCACCGACTCGTTATCTGCCTCCATGCCGCTGTCCTCGTCGCCTGCAAAAACGGTCACGTACAGATTCTGCGGATCCAACCCGAGCCCTTCCTCCGGGCTCGTCATGTACTCAAAAAACCACGGGAGCTGTTCCTGTTTGAAGTAATCGCCCAAGGACCAGTTGCCGAGCATCTCAAAGAAGGTCGTATGGCGGTTGTCGCCCACTTCCTCTATGTCTTCCGCACGGAACGACATCTGCGAGTCCGCGAGCCGCGCGCCCTCCGGATGCGGCTGGCCCAACAGATACGGCACCAG
>JAJZRH010000001.1 GCA_021802795.1 bacterium | reverse complement strand
ACCGGCGACGCCCTCATCCCAGCCCTTGATGACCTGCCCCGCTCCGAGCTTGAAGGTGAACCCGCTCGTACCGTGATTGGCGGATGCGTCGAAGACGGTTCCGTTCGTGAGCGCGCCGACGTACTGCACGGTCACCGTGTCGCCTGCGGCCGCGACTGCGCCCGTGCCGACGACTTCATCCTTCATCATAAGCTGTGTTATCGGTTTCGTTTCAGCGGGCATAGTGGTTGGTGCGGCTTGCGCGGTTTGGTTAGTGGTAGTGGCGAACTCAACAGTCGCCGCCTCCTGCGGAGGCGTGGACGGCTGTCCAAAGGGCGAAAGCCCCGGGAGGATGAAGAACATAATAACGACAACGAGCGCAAGCGCTGTGGCGATACCGGTCTGGGTTGGTTTCATATGGCGATTATTATACTCGACTTGGGCAGTATCATACCACGGGTTATTTGGTCAACTTTTTGATAAGGTCCGCCAGTTTCTCGTACCACTCGCGGCGCGTGCCCTCGGCAAAAGCCGGCGGGACGATGCTGACATACTCGAGACCATCATCGCGGGTCTCAATTCCCGTTTTCCATGACGCGCGTTCCTCGCGAGCGCTTCTCTCCGCTTCCGGTTCCGCTTTTCCTGTTGCACCCGCGCGCCGCATTGCCCACGCATGCTCCGGATCGATCGCGTCATCTGGATTCGGGATGATCGGCTCGTCGATCGGCCCGGCTTCCTGTGCGGGCGGCGAAGGTCGCTGAACGTTGTCCGTCTCCGCACTCCGATCGGTCTCTTCATGCGCGAGCGACTCCGCGGCATGTGCGCCCTGCTCCTCTGTCGCCGCGTGCCCTTCGACTTGTTCCTCCTTCCCCGCCGCCGCGAGCTGCTCCGCAAGGAACGCGTTAATTTCGCTTTCCGGTATCGTGCCACCCGGCGGAATATTTTTTGAGCGGGTATCAAAAAAATCTTTGACCTTCTCGTGGACCGATTCCGGAACGGCGTCAAATTCAAACGGCCCCTCGGCATTGCGTCGATACCGTTCATACAGCTCCCCCTGCACAGCGCTCTGCTGTTCCTCAAGCGGCGACGGGGACCACGGCTGCTCTTCAGCGGATCCCTCCTCTTTGCCGGGCGGTCCGTTCCGTGCGGAGAAGAAAGGGGTGTCCGGTTTCTTCTCAGAAGCCGGAGTTTTTGTTTCCCGTTCCCGCAATTCCTTCTCCAGCGCAAGAACTTCTTTTTCAAGCTCGTCGTGATTATGGCGATAATCGGCCGGGCTCGCCGCTTCCCGCTCGAGCGTAGCAAGACGCTCGCGTATCTCCCGTGCGCGACCGGTCTTGGCCTCTCCTTTTGAGCCGGCGGCCTTCGCCGCCTCGAGCGCCCGGAGCGCTCCTTCGCGCATGAGGATGTCCTTTTCTATGTCTTTCCTCGCTCCGGGCTTCGCCGCTTCCGCTTCCAGTTCTCGTATCTCCGCGCGTAACCGCTGGACGTCATCAATATCCTGCCGAGGTTCGATCTTGGGAATGGTTTCCGACGGCGCTGGTTCTCGCGCGGGAGGAGGTTCGACGGGCTTGGCTAGGTGCGCTCGGATCTCTTCGGTCGTCCTCAGTCCCTGTACCTTCTCTTCAATTTCAGCGACAACGTTCTTCCCCAAATGAGCCTTCGCTCGCCGCATACGAGCCGCAAGATACTTCTTTTTCCCCGGCTTAGTTTCTTTCTCGTACTCTTTGGCAAGACCGTACAAATTCTCGATCGTCGTGTTGGCCGGCGCAAACACTTCTCCCGGGAGATTCGCGACGTCAACGCCCTGATCTTGGAGTTCTTTGCCGATCCTCGCATAAACCTTCCTTGCACCCTCGACATAGGTATCCGGATTAAACGGCCTTCTCGCGGATTTTTTCTTCGTGGGATCGTTTTCGGGCATACATTCAGCGCGAGAGATACCGCTCTCGTATCATATTTTCAACGGTAGCACGATCGCGTCCATAGGTGAGCGAAGAGAGGTGGATGAGATCGTCCGTCTGCGCGTGGTTCAACGGCGGCAGATCCGGCGTCTTCATATCGAACGGCTTCTGCGGCACGCCCGCGGCGAGCAGCTTCACATAGGCATTGCGGTTCTCGATGTTCACAAAATCGAGCGCTTCAAAGACCGGCGCAAATTGCTTCGTGAAGAACTCCGCGTCCTCTTCGCCCACGCGGAAGACCGCCATATTCCCCACGTTGCCGAAGACGGCGTCGCGCGCCTTCTCTTCTATCTGGCTGAGGAACTGGTGCGCCACCGTGAGCGCCAGCTTGTATTTGCGCGCCTCGGAGAGGATGCCGGGGATGGAGTCGGTCGTTACGTTCTGGAATTCGTCGATGTACAGGTAGAACGGCGGGTACGGCGCACGGGGGTTGTCGGCGCGCGAGAGCGCCGCCATGAAGAGCTTGCCGACGATGATGAGGCCGAGCAGGTTCGCATTCTTCTCTCCCAAGCGGCCCTTGGAAAGATTGATGAGGAGTATCTTCTTGTCGTCCATTACCTCGCGGAACTTGAACGAGGATTCCTGCTGGCCGACGATGGGGCGGATGAAATCGTTTGCGGTAAAGTCGTCGAATTTATTCGTGATGTACGGGACGATATTTTCAAGCGATGCTTCCCCGCCGGCCTTCGTCGCTATTTCATTCCAGAATTGGTTCACGATGGGGTTCATGCTCTTTGCGAGCTTTTCGCGGCGGAACTCGCTATTACTGAGCACGCGCGCGATGTCCAGGATGGTGGAACCGCTCGCCGGATCCTCCATCACAAGCTGGGTCGCGTTCCTGAAGTACTGTTCGAACGCGGGTCCCATAGACTCGGGCACATCGCCGTAGAGCCGCTTGAATATCATCAGGAGCTCGTTCACGATGAAGGTCTTTTGCTCGGGACGCGAGAGATCGTATTCCAAGAAATTGAGCGCGAACGGGCGCGAAAGGTCGGCGGGGTCGAAGTAGATGACGTCCTTGTACCGTTCGGGCGGCACCGCGGCGAGGATGTCCAGGATGTCGGAGCCGTGCGGGTCGATGAAGCAGCAGCCCTCGCCCCCCTGTATATCTTGGATGATCATGGACTTCATCAGTCCCGTCTTGCCGGTGCCGGTCTGGCCGATGATGTAGAGATGGCGTAGGCGATCCTCGGGTTCCAGGTACACGCGCGTCTCCTGCCCGCGGAACGAATTTATGCCGAGCAGAGCGCCCGTTTGCGGGAGCGTAGCGGGCGCGGGTGCGTGCGTGAAGCGCGCCTGCTTCAAGTGCGGAGAGCTCTCGATGCCCATGGGCGGGAAATGGTACATCGTCGTGAGCTCCCGCAGAGAGAGCGGGAGCGCGGCGGCGTCCGGCAGGCGGAACGAGAAATTATCGAACGCTTCCTGTGCATGGTGCCCCTCGGCGCGCACAAATTGCAGTTGGTTCCCTTGCGTGTTCGCGAACTGATTGAATGCCGCTTCCAGATCGCCGAGCACCTGCTCCGCCGTGTTCTCGTTGCGCGACGATACGGCCAGTCGTATCGTCGCGCCGACGATCGGCGCCGCTATCTTCTTCTCCACTTGCTCGATGTATGCTTTGTTCGCTTCTATCTGGCGCGTCTCCGCCTCTTTCGCTTTCTCCACATCCTTCGGCTTGCTACCGAAGAGCGTCTTTCCGAAATCGCGGAACACTTCGCCGAGCGCGGTTTCAGGGGTGCTGAACGCCGATGCGCGCTTCTCACCCTTGCGGAGCGCCTGCAGGATCTTGCGGTAATGCTTCACGTGCCGGTCGCCGCGCGGCTCCACGATTATCTGGAGCGCGGCGCCTTCACCCTCGTGTTCTATCTTCGCGAACGCATTGATGACCGCATTGATGGGGTCGTAATCAAAGTCGGTATAGTCCTTCAAGGGCAGGACGGGATTGTCGGTGAAGCGCGCCGTGGAAGCGAGCGACACGCCTTCGCGGACGAAGATGTTGTAATCGAACGGCTGAGGCACCAGATGCGCATCGGGAAATATCGCAAGGAGCTGTTTTTCAAAAAGATTGCGCTTGCTGTTCGGCACCGCCGCGTAGAACTGGAGCTCGGGGCTGTCCGCGGGCACGGCAAGCTCAAGCGCAAAATAGCGGGACTCGCCGGTTGACGCATCGTCCACGGAAAGGAGCCCGGCATAGAACTGCTCCATAGCGGAAATGAGTTCCTTGAGCGTTTTCGCTCGCGCATTCGGTTCCGCCGATTTGGGCCCCGGGAGCGCTATTTCGTAGAGCGTCATATGAAGCGCCTGGAAGCGCGGCGCTTTCTCGTCGAGCCCGGGCGCCGTAATGCCCGCGGCGATGTAGCGCACGAGATAGCGGTGGAAGTCGTCCGCGATGTGCGGGTCGCGGAGCTTCTCGAGCACGTGGAGCGCGTTCTTGATACCCTTCTCCTCCATCGTCTTGCGCAGGCTGTCTATGGCGCCCGCGCCGCCGCCGAGGTTGAGCTCCGCGAGCAGCGCCGCCGCTTCGCTCTCTCTCGTGGCGTCGCTCACGCGATACCCTTCCGCGAGCCGCTCTTGCGGCGCGGCATGATGCTCGCGTATCTGTTCGGAAACGATGTACGCGCGGTCCGTCTCGTCGGGCGAAACCCCGCGCGCCGCAACCTCCGCTTCCTTGTGCGCGATGCGTTCGCGCAGATATGCGAGCTCCTCTTCGGGCGTGGACAACTTTGGTGCCGATTCCATTTCATACAGTATACTGCACCCGAATGCTCAACTTTCTTCTCGCGTGTATACATCTGGACCCTATCGCCATCATCAAGGCGGGCAGTTACCTCGGCGTGGCTTTCCTCATATTCGCCGAGAGCGGGCTGTTCTTCGGCATATTCTTGCCGGGCGATTCGCTCCTCTTTGCGGCGGGGCTGTTCGCGGCAAGCGGGTTCTTCGTCGCCGGCCCTTTGATGATGATCGTCGTGGCCGCGGCCATACTCGGCGATTCGGTCGGCTACTGGTTCGGCGCGGAGGTCGGCGATCATCTCTTTGAACGCAAAGACTCCCGTTTCTTCAAACAGGAATACTTGAAACGCACCGAGCGCTTCTACCAAAAATACGGCGGCCGGGCGGTCGTCCTTGCGCGCTTCGTACCCGTCGTGCGCACCATCGCTCCCATCCTCGCCGGCGTGAGCGGGATGCAGTACCGGAAATTCCTCTCCTACAACGTCATCGGCGGCTTCCTCTGGGGAGCGGGCATGGTCTCGCTCGGCTATTTCCTCGGCTCGCTTATTCCGGACAGCGAGAAATACGTGCTCCCGCTCTCGCTCGTCATTATCGCCATTTCATTCCTCCCTATCGTCCTCAATCTCGCGCGCGGCAAGCGCGCGGTCTAAAGAGTTCTACAAACCAGCGCCGGTGAGCGTGGTCGTATACGAACTGATGAATTGCGGTATCGCGAACGCGAGGCCGATGAGCGGAAGTACGATGAGCGCGACGGTGACGACGCCCGTCCAAAAGAGATATTTGCGCGTTGATTCGGCGGCCTGATACGCCTTTTCCGCTTTCGCGTTTATCTCCTCAAGTTTGGCGAGCAGTTCGGGGTCGATCATAAAAGCATTATAGAAATGTCCTAGTTAGACCAAAGGTGAAATATCCAGTTGATAACGGTGAGCGCGAGCGCGAAGAAGAACGCCGTCCAAAATCCGGCGACGAGGAATCCCGGCACGATGGCGGACGCGAGCATGACGAGGAGCGCGTCGATGACGAGCGAGAAGAGCCCGAGCGTAAGGATAGTGATGGGGAGCGTGAGGATGGTGATGATGGGACGAATGAACAGGTTGAGCGCGCCGAGGACGACTGCGGCGATGAGCGCGGAGACCGGGGTTACGGTGACGCCCGGCACGATATACGCGGCAATGAGGATGGAAAGCGTCGCGACGGCCCAGTGGAAAAGCATTTTCATACTTAGAATGATACCAGACGCACGACCGTGTAGAGGACGAGCGCGCCAAGCAAAGTCATCACGGTCGTGAGCGCGCGCGGGTGCCGGTGATGGCTCTCGGGAATGAGGTCGCTCGCCGAAAGGTACAGGAAGGAGCCGACGAAGACGGCGAGCACGAGCCCGATGGCCGATTCGGGAATGGTGAAGAAGAGCGTGGACGCGGCGCCTAAGAGGGGCGCCGCCGCATCCACGAGAAGCCACTGGAACGCGCGGCGCCAATGCCCGCCGTTCTTCAGCACCAGATTCACCGTGTTGATGCCGTCGGAGAAGTCGTGCGTAAGTACGGCGGCGGTCACCACCACGCCGACCGCCGCGGACGCCTGGAAGCCGATGCCGATAGCGATGCCGTCAAGGAAGCTGTGCGCCGCGAGCGTGAATGCGCCGAAGAATCCGCGCGGCGCGTTCGCTTCATCGTCTTCTTCGTGCGTATGGAGGAGGATGAGCCGATCCAGGATGAGGTAGCCGAAGAGCCCGGCCGCAATGAAAAGCGCGACGGTCGCGGCGCTGTGATACTTAGTGCCCAGATCGATAGCTTCCGGCAACAGATCAAAGAGCGCCACTCCCGCCACCGCGCCCGCCGAGAAGCCGAGGATGAGGTGGAGCTTGTCGCGGAACCGCAGTGCGAAGGAACCGCCGATAAAGGTGGCCGCCGAGGCGGCAAGCGCAACAAGGATGACGTTCATGACCCTATGATACACCAACGCGCGGCCGGGCTGTGCCGGTCGCGCGTTACGCAACTTGGAAGCTTCGCTTCCAAGTCGCCGGTCTTATTTGAGAAGCGGGTCGATGACCGCCTTGAAGTTCGGGTACGGATACGCGCCCGCAATGACCTGCGTGCCGATGACGAACGACGGGGTGGCATTCACGCCGGCCTTCACCGCCTCGGCCTTGTCGGATTCCATTGCCGCGTCATACGCGGTCTTGTTCGCCTTCACGTCGGCCGCGACTTTCGCCGCATCGATGCCCGGGATGGTCGCATTGAGCTTATCAATGGATGCGGCATTGCCGAAGCCCTGGTCTCCCTCCTGGTCCTGCGCGTTGTACATCGCCGTGCGCCACGCGAAGTACTTCTCCGGATAGAGTTTCCAAATTGCGCGGTTGTATTCGCCGCCCGCGATGGAATCATTGCCGAGGAATGCGAAGTCCATCATGACGAGCTTTACCTTCCCGGTATCCACGTAATCCTTCACGATCTGCGGAAGCGTCGTGAGTTCAAAGCTCTTGCAGAACGGGCACTGAAAATCGCTCCAGAATGCGATGGTGACCGGAGCATCAGCTTTGCCTATGAACGGATCGCCATCCATCTTTATATTCTTGATGTCGGCCGACGGCGCGGCTCCGGTGCCGGCCGTGCCGGCCGGCGCGGCCGCCGGGTGCGAACCGTTCCAGACGACGGCTCCCGCTATGAGGAGCCCGGCGACGACAACGGCGACGGGTAAAAATTTGCTGTTTTCAGTGTTTTCCATATGCGACAGATGATACCACACGGGCGGAACCCGCAACCGCGAGAAATCCTATTTCAACCGCGCTTCCATTCCGATCTCTCGCCCCGGCGGCGCGCCTCCGCCATCGCGAGCTCGTCGCAGATGCCGCTAATGAGGTCATAGGCCCTCGCCTCTTCAGCCGACACCCACGCGTGCTGGTCCGTCTCGCTCTCTTGGAGCACTACGTCGCCGCCGGCCCAGTCGGCCATGCATGAGATGACGAGCATGGGCGTGCCCGTGCCGTCTATGGTCGTGATGGAAGTGACATAATCTATATTCTTGATCTCAAGCCCCGTCTCCTCCTTCACTTCTCTGCGCGCCACGCGTTCGAGCACGTTGTACCAGCTGTCCTCCGTATCTTTCGGCGAATTCAGATAATCGCTCGTTTCCAACTTCCCGCCCGGCACGGTCCACCTGCCCGGGAAACGCTTCTTCGTCGGCACTCTTCGCGTAATGAGGTACTTTTCGTCTTTCGCGACGATAACCGTGATGGCGACCTCGTGAAGCACTTGTGCGGGTTCCATAGGTCAAAAGTATACCGCACGCAACCGCCCCTTAAAACGGGCGGTTCTTATCTCTTGGGTGAACCTATCAACCGCAGAGAGGAGAACGACATGACTGAACGCATCATCCGGCGCGCGCAGGAAAATGACCTTCCGCACATCGCGCGCATCAACGCCGAGGTCTTCCTCGGCGACCGCGACCACCCCGAGAGCGCCAAGGGATGGTCGGACTGTTGGTTCCGCGCATTTCCGCTGTACCAGTACTTCGTTGCGGAAGAGGACGAAGTGGTCGTCGGTTACGCGGGCTGGCAAGCGCACGGCGGTTTTCATCGCGCCGAGCCGGTCATCGAGCTGGATCAAATCGGAATCTGCAAAAGCGCACAAGGAAAAGGCATCGGGCAGGAACTCATGCGCTCAAACATGCGTGCGCTCGTTGACTGGACGAAGGAAAGCAATGACCGCATTGAGAGCCATGTTTCCTTCGTCGTCTGGGTGTACGCGTTCAATTTCAACGCGATAAACGCATACGCCCAGGTGTTCGGCGAAGGGATACAGGGCTCGCGCACGCAGTTCGGGAACCGTGCGGAAGTCATGCTCCGCTCGCGTTTCCCCGTCATCCGACCAGTGCGCAATGACCACTAGCACCACCCGGCCGCGCTCCCGCGCGGCCGCTCTTTATATAACTTGACAAGCGCAATAAATCTGCTATTTTGCGCACAGCGCAGAAGTTGCAGTGGCTTCTGTATTCGGTCTTTTCACTGACCAAAATCAACCACGAGAGGAGAACGCGGTGAACACCACTCTGAAACAATACGCGTTGCTGATGAGCGGCGCCCTTGGATTCATCGTGCCAACGTATTTCGGATGGACTTTGTACAAAAGCCACGAGCCGCAAAACATCGCGACCTGGGCAATGGTATTCGTCCTCGATTTGCTTGGGCTTATCCTTGCGTATCGAGACGGAAACAAAAAACCGTACCTGCAGCTCGGCTGGGCGATAGCGGCATTCTGCATTTTCCTAGCGGTAACGTTGAACGGTAATCGAGCCACATGGGGATGGGTCGAGATGGCTTCGGTTTTTCTTGGGGCGGTCGCCATTGTCTTGTGGCTTGCGTGGAGCGCAGAAAAAGCGCTTTGGGCGTATATGGTGGCGATGTATGTTTCGTTCGTCCCCCTCATGGCCGACTACTGGAAGACGCCTCAACCTGATACTCTCTGGTTGTGGCTTATGACCATCGTGTCATGCCTTCTTGCGGTTCTCGGGGCGGAGAAGAACGATTTCGCGAACCTGTTCGTTCCCGTAGCTGCAATGATCCTCAATGTCATCATCACGGTGCTATGTCTTCTCTAAGCCGCCGGCAGGAAACCTGCTCCGGCGGTTTCTTGTTTTCATTGATACTGAATGTAAATCGGTGCGGGGGTGAGGTCCAGGACTTCCTTGGTCGTAAGCAGACCGGTGGAGGGCGGCTTGATGTCGTTTTTGTAAAAGAGCTTGAGGCCCGTGAACTGCACCGGCTCCGACTGGATGACCCGCATATAGGTATTCTTCTTTTTGGCCTGCGAGCCCCACCCATCCATATCCATCACTATCTGCACTTCCGGCAACGGCGTAATTTTTTTGTAATTCGTCACCATATCCTCGGTGAAGCGGTGCACGATGAGGATTTTCGGCGGCAGGTGATTCTCTTGCACGAGCTTGGCGAGATACCCGGCAGTGTAATTAATGTCCGCGGCATCGAATGTGCCGATAACATGTCCCGGTGCATCGCCGTACTTCATTGAGAATTCCGGGTCAATGGCCAGGTGCACCTTCGGCATTTTCAAATATTTCTCGAGCTGCGGAATTTCATATTCCACCGTGCTCTTCCCCACTTGCACGTCCAGAAATACCAACCCGTGAATTTTATCCGCCATCTCTATCGCGTGTTCTATCTGATCGTCCGGCATGCGAAGGATGTACTTCCCTTCCTTGCCCGCGCTCGCCTGCGCAACCACCGCGATGTACTGGATGGCCGGTATGACCGGCGTGGAGGGGTCGGCGGCGGCCCACTTGGCCGTGGTGCTCGCGAGCATGGCGAGCAGTTGATCCTCCGGGTACTCGCCAAGCACGCCCATGCCTTTGGAATAAAAATTGCCGTAGTACGCGACGATGCGGCTGAACGGCAGTATCGCGCCGACTTCCGGATACGCGGTCGGCACGGGCCACGGGTCGCCCTGCACGGAGACCGTCGTGGACGCGGTTGCGACCGGGAGCGCGACCGGCGTGGACGAGGCGGCAGCCGCGGCAGCATCTGCTGCGGCGGCGGCGCTCGCGACACTGTCATATATAACGGTATCGGTCGCGGTAGAGAAATGTGCGAGCGCGAGCATGCGCGCGTTGTAGTCCTGTTTATTGAGCGTCGGGAGCGGGATGAACTTCTCCGGCGCGCCGGCAGTCACGGCGCGATACTCCGTCGCGACGAGGCCGGAGAAGCCGAACACATAGACGAGCGCGAGCGCGCCGACGCCGATGAACGCTCCGCGCTTCTTCATGGACATAGTGAAGCCATTCTAGCTGAAGTGCGCCAAAAGAGCCAAATGGAAAGCCCCGGCGAGATTACTCGCCGGGGGTTCTCGTTTGGTCCCTCACGGGACGCATGCCGGACCGCACCGCAATATTCTTCCAGGGAACGCTGTCTATAGCATACACCCGTGTCAACGCCTCCCCCGTACCAGTGTTAACTTCTTCTCCCGCGGCCATTTCTTAATAGCGGCCTCGCGCCGAAGCGCCGAACCGCGATCAGAGTGCTGTTCGGTGTACACGATGCGTTTCGCCTTCTTCGCTCGGGTAAAATTGCTCCCTATCCCGCTCTTATGTTCCGCAAGCCGCCGTGCCACGTCGGTCGTAATGCCGGTGTAGAGCGAGCCGTCTTCGCACTCAAGCAGGTACACGAAGTACGGCACATTAGTGTTTCTCCTTCAAATACGCATCAATGCGCTCGATGTCGGCGAAATCTTTCTCCCGCCCCAGCGCCTGCTTGAACTTCTTCAGTTCGTTGAGGTTCATAAAATAAATTCCGTCTATCACCATTGCCGAGGCGATGGCTTCTTCGGTCGTGGTCGGGTACTCCTCCCACGAGAGGTGCGGATTGATGTCCACTCTTCCTTTCTTGAGGAATATCTTTCCGTACCGCTCCTCCTCTTCCCACTCCCCTGTCGTTCGCAAACGCGCGTGAAGCGCGGGCGTGACCGCTATGTCTATATCGCTCGCGGTGCGTATGCCGAGCGCCTCAAGCGGACCGCTCCCGACGATGACATATTCCCCCGGCGGGAAATTGAGCTGTTTCGCTTCCTCGATGAGGGTCATGGTTTGCGGTACTCCCAGTGCGCGCCTCCCCCGACAATCTCAAATTTCGCGCCATCTATCTTTATCGCGGTTTCGTCGTCGGTGGCGTATGCCGAATGCTCAAATTTGTCTTTGAGGTTCTCCAGGTTCTCTTCCGTCACATGGGTAAACCACTTTGAATTCAGGTGGGGTATGAATAGGAAATCATAGAAACCCATGGGGCTTTCGAGTAGATCGCCAAAATCTTCTTCCGGATAGATAATTTTAAGCACTCCGTAGGGCAGGAACTGTCCGGCGACCATGCTCCCCGCACTCGTCCCCATGTATACCTTGGTATCCGGAACGGAAAGCAGGAACTCTTTCATCCCAGCCTCTCTAAAAACTTTCGCAAGATATTGTTCCTCGCCCCCCCCGACAGAGATAACGTCCGCGGCCATAAAGCGCGGCTTCCACACTTCCGCCGGGACTGCCGAAACATCTACTATGTCAATCGCCTTGAAAATCTGCTTCTGAAGGTCAACGAGGTTATCAATCACCCAACCTTTGTCGTCGCCCCACGAATTCGCGGCAGTCGGGATGTGGATGATGGAGAGCTCGGAGAGCGGACGCCTCGCGAGTTCTGAGAGGGCGCGAGCAATGGATCCATTACTCATTCCCGACGAAGTGAGCAAAAGCTTCATGGGGTGAGTATACCAAACCGGTACTAAAGCAGAGAACCGACGAGGAACCACACGGTGATGACGGTTCCCATAATGCCGAAAAATGACGCAATGGTGGAGATGAGGAACTTTGACGCTTCATTTTGTTTCCCTTCAATGAGGAGCCGCACGGGCTGATAGAAGAACAGGTACCCCATAAGCGCAGCGGACAGGACAAGCAAGGATAGGAACGTGACGGGAGCGAGCATCCCGAAGTTTCGCGCATCAAATTGCTGGGTGTTGGAAAGAATCGTTACGATAATCCCGATGTACCCGGCCGCGATGAGCGCGTTCAGAAATGGTTTGGTGGTCATATGCGTATGATAACTCCCGAACCCGCCCGCACGTTTCGCATTTTGGGAGAGTTTAACTCTCCCGACTGCAATTCCTAACGGAACTAGCGGATGACGAAGGCTACGACAACGGCAATGACAGCGGCGACCGCCGCCACGAGCGCGGCCTTTTTCCAATCGTACGTTCCGCCCTTCTGGTACCGCCCTACTTCAATCCCTATTGCGAATCCTATTACTGCGTAAAGAATTTCCATAAGGAAATAATACACCCGTTTTTAAGAACAATACCGCCGCGCATGCGCGCGTGCCTGTGCCGGTCCGCCCGGTCGGTTCAAAGTGGGGTTTACGAAATCCTCCTACCTAGGACACGGCGTGTCCTAGATTTACATCAGCTTCTGTATTTTCGCGATGATATCCTGACCTTCTTTCTCAAGGATATTCGGAATGAACCGAGAAGCATCGGCGGCGGGCAGGTTGAGGAGCGTATCAATGGGCCAAGCTTCAAAACCGATAGCTTTCCCTTCCTCTACCTTCAGATCCGCGACGTCTCCGGCATAACGATACGCATAAACATTTCGGCGAGGGTGATTCGTCTTGCCGGTCACTTCATCAAATGAAGTGGTTATCGTAGTGGCTAAGAAAGTGAGGTCCGCTGGATTCAGCGTCACACCCGTTTCCTCTTCGGACTCCTTCAGCGCCGTCTGTTCGTAGGTGTCCCCTACCTCCACATGTCCACCGACCGTTGCATCAAGCAGATCGGGATAGGTGTCCTTGTCTTTTGCTCGGTGCTGGAAGATTATCTTGCCGTCGGGCGTATAGAACCACACATGGACTTCGCCATGAAGAAGTCCTTTCTGATGTATCTCCTCGCGGGTCGCCTGCCCTACCGTATTCCCCGCTTCATCAACAATATTTAAAATTCTTCCGTCCATATGGTTTATGCCGTTCCACACAGTATACCCCGCCGCCCATGCGCGGGTGCTGGTGTCGGTCCGACCGGTCGGTTCAAAGTGGGGGTTTACGAAATCCCCTCTTCATTTACTTTTTTGACTCTTGCCACTCTTTTTATCAAGTAGTTTTTTCATGCTCTCAGTAAAAGACTGATTCTCTGATTTGGTCCTGATGAGTCGATTCACTAGAAAAACTAAAGCATCCCTGACTGCCTCCGCATACTCAAGACACTCTTCCTCACTTTCAGCATGAAGTCCTTCGCTCAACGCTGAGTGCAGTGCGCCCAAGGGATTTATATTATTTGGACGGAGGCTGGCTGGGAGTAAATTTTTTACAAGCTCAATCTTATCTTGGGTGACTGTGGTTTTCTTTACCTCGACAAGAGCAGCGGCATATTTTTCTTTGTCCTCGGCAGGAATTAATTCCTCTATAGATACAAGAAGCTGGTCTATTATTTCCTCGACTATTCGACGATAATAGGAATAAGCACCAATTCCATAGCCCTGAGACTCGCAGGTGAGTCCTTTCTTATAAAGATCAGCATGGTCTCCAAGCAATTTCTCAACTTCCACATCCATGTCAATATTCCATGCGGGGTACTGTCCGACTTTTTTCATTTGTAATTGATAAATATGTTCTTTATTCTCTTCGTCGAAGGTACTAAGTTCGTTAAACTTTAGAAAAAACTCCCTGACATTCTGGTGACAGCCCGTACAGATATACTGAAGACGAAATATATGATTGTTCGTGAAGCCATAGGGCTGAGTATATTTGGTGGCCTCATTTACGTTATAGGTTTGGACAGATCCACAATTGTCGCAATATAGATTTATTGCAGGGGTTGGGAGTTCTTCAATTGCAAAACGCTCCCAGTTTTTACGTGGCTCAAAAGAAAATATTCTGTACAAGGGGAATTCTTCGAGAAATTGTTTATTGGCCATAATTTCAAGGTGATTCTAACACTGTCCGATCGAAATCGGTAGTCTATGTTCTTCGAACTTCAATCCTGGCTCAAGATGGATGGCCTCGCCGGCGTCGGAAAATCCTCCATCAAACGCTGACTGGGTACCCAGTCGCTTTTCTAGACGTCATTTCGACGCTCCTCGGAGTCTTACTTGGAGCTTTTATCCGCCAATTTCGCCAGTAAACTTATGAATGCAATGAATTCAAGTGCCATTTCAGGATCATCTAAAATAATTTTATGAGCTCTGGGATTTCTTAGACCTGCGACTGCCCCGGAAAACATCATCATAAAACCCTTTTGTTCATCTAAATCTGACGAGTCACTGAGACTGTTAAATTTTAGAACAGGACTTTTCGGACTAAAAACAAACTCCATCAACGTCGTTCCATCTTTGTCATCGATTCCACTATTCATCCTAACCAATGCGTTAAGTGCTTTAACTGCATCCTCGATAGCGTTCGCATAATGGCCATTTTTATACAGAGAGCCTGCAGCCCGTTCAATGGCAGGATGCAATTCCAATCCTTCATAGGCCTTAAGAGCCTTTCCTCCGAGACTCTGTCCGGCATCCTGTAACTCCTCAGTAAATAGTGACTTGATACTTTCGAGCTGTTGTTTAGCGTTTTCAAGCCCTCTTTTTACCCCTTCCTGAACCTCATTAGGGGTCATGTGTGGCCAGAAAGTTATAGGCATAATTGTTGTAGCACTATGACGATAACGATTGTATTCGACAGTACCGGAACCGAAAATTGATACGAGCAATGTATCGAGCTTGTTCTCAAGTGCCTGAACCTTCGCGTCTCCATATTCGGTTATGGAACTCACATCAAGCTCATTGAGTTCGGCGAGTCGCCTATCTATCTTGGGAATAGCCTCCTTCATTTGTTGGAAGGAAAGATGTGCTTCGACTGGTTCCGGTTCTTTTTTTCTGACCATAATCACATAATACTCGGAATCTGTGCCTATCTCAAACTGTCCGCGAGACTTGGAATCGAACCAAGATTCACGGCGTTTCTGTGCAGAGCTGGGGGACTTGGAGTCGAACCAAAATTAAGAGCTTCAAAGGCTCCTGTCCTACCGTTAGACGATCCCCCAGCTCTGCACAGAACAAAGGCTGCTGGCCTATTAGCAAGTGAGCCGAGTCAAATGCGAAAGTCCTCTTTCGTATTTGCGAGGCGAACGCTGCTAGAAAGCCCGTAGGGCTTACCGGCGAGCGAACCGGCTCATCGCACAAGGAAACTCTACCACTACTTCCCTCCTCCGTCAGGAAAGAGCTCCAGAACGGCGAGCTCCAAAGGAAGCGCCGGAATCGGCGCGTAGCGGATGCGGTCGGCGGCGTTGAGGAATGCGAGCATGGCGGCGTGCGTGATGCCTTTGCCGGCGGCGAACTTCTCCAGTGCGGAGAATTCGTCCGCGCCGAGTTCGTCTGCGAGCGAGGCGCGGAGTTCCGGCGCGTAACGGATGAGGAGCGTGGCGCGAAGCGCTTCCAGCACGAGCTCCAGGAAGAGCTTCATATCCACATCCGCCTTTGATGCCTTCTCAATCGCTTCCAGCGCTTTGCCGCGCTCGCCTCCGGCGAGCGCGCTTACGAGCGCATTCACCTGCTCGCGGCGCGGCGCGCCGGTAGCCGCTTCCACCGCTTCGCGCGAAAGCGACTTCTCGTCCGCACCCGCAATCACCTTCTGCAACACCGAAAGCGCATCGCGGTACGAGCCGTCGCCGAGCATGGCGATGAGTTCGGCGGCGTCGCTCGCGAGTGCGTACCCCTCCTTCTTCGCCACCGCCGCCGTCATCTTGGCGAGTACGGCGCGCGTGGGCTTCTTGAACTCAAACACCTGGCAGCGCGACTGCACCGTCTCCGGCACTTTCGCGAGCTCGGTCGTGGCGAGTATGAACACCGCATGCGCGGGCGGCTCTTCCAGCGTTTTGAGAAATGCGTTCCACGCGCCCTTGGAGAGCATGTGCACCTCGTCCAGTATGTACACCTTGTACGGCGAGGCGAACGGGAGAGTGTACACGCCCTCGGTGAGGGCGCGAATGTCCTCCACGCTGTTGTTCGATGCCGCGTCCACTTCATATAAATCGTTCTCCGTGCAACCGATGGCGGCTGCAAAAATGCGCGCGACAGAGGTCTTCCCCAGTCCGCGCGTGCCGGCAAATAAATACGCGTGTCCTATCTTCCCCGACTTGGCCGCTTCCTCAAGCGGCTTCGTGACCTGCTCCTGCCCCACAACGTCCGCGAACCTGTCGGGACGATACATCCGGTAAAGAGACTGGTGCGCCATAGTGCTCCGAGTATACCAAATCGCCCGTGTTTGACATTTGCCCTCGCGGAAGTAGTCTTGCCGCAGGCCAACACGAGGAGACAGCCATGTCCTACGAACTACAGTTCTTTTCTAAACGGATAGCCGCTTTTGTCCTGTCCACCGAACAAAGCGTCCGGATCCAGCCCCGCGAGCAGGAAGAGGTCGCCGCCTATCTCGGCGCAAATGCGACTTGGTTCAACACCGCAAGTCTCATCGGATTCGGCGGATGCGGCGCCGTCAAGACAACAGAAGGAACGGTTCAGGTTACCTTCAGAGTGTCGTACGAGTCGATCAAACACACGCTGCTATCCATCAGTTTCCTGCTGGGACAACTAAACGGATACCAGGACCGCCGGAAAAACCTCCTGACCATAGAGAACGGGTGCGGACAACGCCACCCGCTTTTTGGAAGCGTATCCGCCGAGTTCCGGCAGAAACTGAAATACGTTTCGGAAGAGAATCAGCGCACGATAGTGAGGAACATGCGGAAAGTATTCGTAACCGCAGCTCCAACAACCCTTCGCCAGTACGCGCCGGATTGCAGCGTATCAATTGACGCCGAGAAAGAGCGGTTTCTCCTTCGCTGTTTCGGAGATGCATGCGATATGGGCATTTACCCGGATAGCGGCGCAACACCCGGAACGTGCGCCTCGCTCTCGTGCCACAATCTGGACTCTGCGTTCCAGCAGGCCACACTGCTTGCCGGCCTCGCTTCACTCGCCTCGTGCGTGCGAAACGCGGAATAGCGCGGTGACCAAAGCGCCTCGTGCCCCCTTACAGCCCCCGGAATTATCGGGGGCTTTCTTTTTCTCAATGTATAAAAAAGGCCTCGGATCGCAGCGCATGCGAAACCGAGGCCGGGGTGTTGGGTACCTGCGAAAGGTAAAAGCAGCCAACAATTCAACTATACTCCCTTCAAGCACTCCTGTCAAGTGGGCCGGAATGTCAACTCCTTTTGGGAGCCCGGGTCGCCTGCGGGCGCCGCGACGCCGGTAGCTGCGCGCAGTTCTTCCTCGATGAATCTCAGTTCTGCCGCCCATTCCCTTGTGGCTGTGGGCGAAAGCGGCTGATCAAAACGCTGGCTCTCCTTGATGCGGCCGGTGACCTGACTCAGTCTGTTCAAAGCGTTGGCAATTCTCTCCGTGTTCATCTTTTCCACCTCTCCGTAACGAACCAGACCTCAAACTATACCCGCGGTACGGGAGCGTCAAGAATAGCCCTCTCAAGCTCAACGGCACTTTCAGCCTGCATCAACTTCGCGCGCAAGTCGGCCGCGCCGTCAAAACCGGTGACGAACGCTTTGATGTGCTTTTTCAATATTGCAAAATTCTTCGGTGGCGTAATTTTCTCAAACCCGTACGCAAGCTCGGTAAGCGCCGCGAGCTTATCAACGAGCGGCGTGCCTTCCGATTTGCGCCCCGCGAACACCCACGGATTGCCGAACATGGCGCGGCCGAGCATCGCCCCGTCGCACCTGCTTTCCGCCACCTTCGCGCGCCCGTCCTCAATGTCCCGCACATCGCCGTTGCCGATGAGGAGCACTCCCGGATTCACGCGGTTCCTGATCTCTACCGCTTTCTTCATATGCTCCCAATCGGCGGGCACGAGCGACATCTCCTTGCGAGTGCGCAGGTGGAGCGTGATGGCGGCGGGCGATTCTTCCAGAAGCGCAGTGAGCCACTCATCGAGCGACTCCTTGTTGTACCCCACGCGCGTCTTCACCGAGACCGGCAAATCGCTCGCACCCTTGGCCGCGCGAATGATCTCCCGCGCGAGTTCGGGGTTCTTTATCATCGCCGAACCGCACCCCTGCCGTTCAATGGCGCGGTCCGGGCAGCCCATATTGATATCCACGCCGTCAAAGCCAAGCTCGGCGACAAGCTTGGTCGCATATGAAATCATTTCCGGCTTGCTTGAAAATATCTGCGCAACGATGGGGTGCTCGCTTTTATCAAACTGCAGGTCGCGCATCAGCGGATTCTCCGCGTCCTTCATCTTTGCTATCTCGCGTGTGTGGTACAGGCCGTCGGCCGAGACGAACTCCGTCCAGAACACATCGGGGGCGCCGCGCTTCGCCACAAGCGCGCGGAACGCCACGTCGGTGACATCTGCCATCGGCGCCATGACAAAAAACGGCTTTTTAAGCTTATTCCAGAACGACATATTCAAACGGTATCACTTCTTCTGTTTCAAATACACCTTGCTGCCAAAACGCAGGTCCACGTAGTCTATGGAGCCGTCCGCAAGGTTAAAACTGTCGCGTGCGGAAACGAGCGCCGTGAATGCGTTCTCTTCGTTGCCGAGCACATAGGTAATGCGCGTGCCGCTTCCCAGCATATCGTCCACCTCATCGCCGCGGATAACGACGCGCACCACCGGAGAACCGAAGGTCCCAAGCCGGCGCGCAAAATCAAAAGCGTCGGGGAGTTTTTCAGAATCCGCAACGGTCGCGCGGAGCGGCTCCTGCGCATTCCCCGCAAGCCCCGTTAGAGACAAGGCACTAGTAGTGCCTGGCCCGGCTTTCGCGGGCGTCTCTAACGGGGCAAGCGGCGCATACAGCGCAAAATTATTGATGGTCACCGTTGTTGACGCATGGGGGGCGAATATAAAACCGCCCGCATCAAAGACATAGCAGTATTCTTCAACATTCGGAGTGGGCGCGAGGCCGCACCAAGGTGCGACGGGGACGCGTTCATCCACTTTTATGGAAAGGCCGGTGAGCCCGTTATGGAAAATGGAGACAGCCGCGATGTCCGGGTGCGCCGCCATGATGCCCGCGCGAATGCTCGCATCGGGAAAGAAGAACGTGGAGTCGCGCGGAACGAGGCCGAAATACTTTCCCTGCATACTCGCGGCCGCAATGTCCGCGAGAGACTGATCCGCGCCAGATCGGAA
>JAJZRH010000055.1 GCA_021802795.1 bacterium | reverse complement strand
AAGACGATCTCGAAATTCACGAAAGGCGAGGTGACGGAGAAAGAAGATCAGCTCGCGGTCTACGACGAGAGCGTCGCGAGCCAGCACGGCCAGCTCGCTATCATTGACGACGAGGGCGTTTCGTTCACTTCGCATCACGACGGCTCGCTCCACCGCTTCACGCCCGAGCGCTCGGTGGAGATCCAGCACGCGCTCGGCGCGGACATGTTCTTCGCTTTTGATGAGTGCACCTCGCCGACCGAGCCGTACGAGTACCAGCGGGAGGCGATGGAACGCACGCACCGGTGGGCGGAGCGTTCTCTCAAAGCGCATCGGCAGAACATTGACGCGAACAAGAAGCAGGCGCTGTTCGGCATCGTGCAGGGCGGCCGGCACGAAGACCTGCGCCGTGAGTCCGCGCGCGAGATCGCCGCTATGGGGTTTGACGGCATCGGCATCGGCGGTTCGTTCAGCAAAGAGGATATGCGCGGGGCGCTTATGGCCGCAGTGGGGGAATTGCCCGCGGAGCTTCCGCGGCACTTTCTCGGCATCGGCGAACCGGGCGACATCCTGGAAGGCATTGCGAACGGGATGGACCTCTTTGATTGCGTCGCCGCCACCCGCATCGGCCGCCACGGTTCTATTTATACGAAGCGGGGCATCGTTCACTTGAAGGGGGAGAGGTTTAAAGACGACTTCACCCCGCTTGACCCGGAGACCGTCATTCCCGGCACCGAGACGTTTACGCGCGCGTACGCGGCGCACCTCATCCGCTCCGGCGAGATGCTCGGCTCCGTCATTTGCTCCATGCACAACATCGGCTTCATCCTAGGGCTCGTGCAGGGCGCGCGGCAAGCGATACTCGACGGACGGTTTGATGAGTATCGGGAGGATTTCGTGCGCGATTTTTATAGCAAATAAAAAAAGCCGACCCCGCGGGATCGGCTTTTCCCCTGAACAACACTTCACCAGATGATCTTCCATTCGGCGCCGAGCAGGTCGCACGTGCCGGTGTGAATGTGTTCGCCGCCGTGCCCCGGCTCCATCTTGCAACAGACCGGGAGTTTTCCGTCGGCAGGCAGTTTCCGTATGCCGGTTAGCTCGAACGGCCCGAAAGCTTCCTTGGCGTTGTCGGCGTAGGCCCAGCTGATCTTTTTGTCCGAACCGTACGGCTTGTCCTTCAGCTGGAACAAGTGGTCACCGGAGTGGCCGGAATCCTGTTCGCAAAGAACAAGATAGGTCGCTGAAAGGGTGGTAATGATGCACGGTGCACTGCACCTTCGTGTTGCCATGGCGACTCCTCCGTATGTGGTGTAGTGGGCGTTTCTAGCGGAACTGCTGGCCGCATAGTATAGTAAAGAGTCACTATGTCAAATTTCAAATTACACACTCCGTTCCCGCCGGCGGGCGACCAACCGCAGGCGATACAAAAGCTCGAAGAAGGGCTTAAGTCGGGTCTGCGCCATCAGACGCTTTTCGGCGTGACCGGTTCGGGCAAAACCTTTACCGTGGCGAACGTCATCGCCGCGCATGACAAGCCGACCCTCGTGCTCGCGCACAACAAAACGCTCGCCGCCCAGCTCGCGCAGGAGTACCGCGAATTCTTCCCCGAGAACGCGGTGCATTACTTCGTTTCATACTACGACTACTACCAGCCGGAGGCGTACATTGCGCACTCCGACACCTATATAGAGAAGGAGGCGATGATAAACGCTGAGATAGACCGCTTGCGCCACGCGGCGACCCAGGCGCTTCTCACGCGCAAAGACGTCATCATTGTCGCCTCGGTCTCCGCTATCTATGGCCTCGGTTCGCCGGAGGAATACGAGAAAGTGCATGTGAAGATAGAGAAGGGCGGCGTTGAGAACCGCGCCGCGCTCATCCGCAAGCTTGTCGGCATTTACTTTGAACGCACGAACGCCGATCTCAATCCGGGCCAGCTCCGCGCCATCGGCAACTCGCTCGAGTTCATGCCGGTCAACGAACGCGTGATGTATCGCATTGCGTTTGAGGGTGATGCTATCGCACGGATAGATCAGCTCGACCCGGTTTCGCGCGCGAAGGTGGCGGAACCGAAGTCGGTGTTCGTGTTCCCGGCGAAGCACTTCGTGACGAACGAGGCGGAGCGTCTGCGCGCCATCGAAGACATCAAGCTCGAGCTCGAGGAACAGCTCGCAAAATTCAAGCGCGAAGAGAAGCCGCTTGAGGCCGAGCGCTTGAAGCGCCGCACGCTCCACGACCTGGCGCTCATCCGGGAGCTCGGGTACACGAGCGGCATTGAAAATTATTCCCGCCACTTTGACGGGCGGAAACCGGGAGAACCGCCGCACACGCTCCTTTCGTATTTCCCGCACAAGAAAGACGGTTCCGCCGACTTCCTCACGGTCATCGACGAGTCGCACGTGACCGTCCCGCAGATCGGCGGTATGTATGCGGGCGATAAGTCGCGCAAGGATGTGCTCGTTGAATACGGCTTCCGCTTGCCCTCCGCGCGCGATAACCGCCCGCTCCGCTTTGAGGAGTTCGAAGAGCGCGTGGGGCAGGTGCTCTACACGAGCGCGACACCGGGACCGTATGAGAAAGCGCATTCCGAGCAGATCGTTGAGCAGGTCATCCGCCCGACCGGCCTCATTGACCCGGAACTCACGGTTCGCGGCGTGGTTGAAACAGGAACCTACAAGGGGCAAATTGCCGATTTCATTGCTGAAGCGGAAACAGTCATCAAGCGCGGCGGCCGCGCGCTTGCGACCACGCTCACCAAGCAGATGGCCGAAGACCTTGCTTCATTTTTGCGCGAGAAGGGCATCAAGGCCGAATATCTCCATTCGGATGTGAAGACCATTGACCGCATCGACATCCTGACCAAGTTCCGCCAGGGCGGTTTTGACATACTCGTCGGCGTGAACCTGCTTCGCGAGGGCTTGGACCTCCCGGAAGTGGAACTGGTGGGCATCCTGGACGCCGACAAAGAAGGATTCCTGCGGAGCGAGACCTCGCTCATCCAGACCATCGGCCGCGCGGCGCGAAACGTACTCGGCCGCGTCATTCTCTACGCCGACGTGATGACCGGTTCTCTGGAGAAAGCTATCAGCGAAACGAACCGCCGCCGCGCGCTCCAGATGGCCTACAACGAAAAGCACGGCATCACCCCGCTCACCATCAAGAAAGAAATTCACGACATCGCCGCAAGCATGCGCACCGAGCACCAGCGCACTATTGACGAGCTCCTCGTGCTGGACACGCTCGCGTACAAGGATGATCCGAAAGCGTTCATCGCCCGCAAGAGGATGGAGATGACCGAAGCGGTTGAAGAACTCGATTTCGAGACCGCCGCGCTCATTCGCGACGAGATCTACAAACTGGAAGGCACCGGTCCCAAGGCGAAGAAGCCTCGTACCCGCAAACCGCTTAGCGGGAAATAGTTATCCACCCGGCGCTGCTAATTGCTCCCGTTCTCGTCGTACAATCAATGAGATATGTATCCGAAAGTTCCCGGGATTCTTGCACTAG
>JAJZRH010000054.1 GCA_021802795.1 bacterium | reverse complement strand
CCGCACCGGAAAGCTCACGCCGGTCGCGCACTTGCGCCCGGTGTTGGTCGCGGGCTCCACGGTCGCCCGTGCGACCTTGCACAATGAAGATTTCATAACGGAGAAGGATATTCGCATTGCTGATACGGTCATTTTACAGAAGGCCGGGGACGTTATCCCGGAGGTCGTATCGGTCCTGAAAGAATTGCGGCCGAAGGGAGCGAAGGCGTGGAAATTCCCGACACACTCGCCGTTGTGCGGCGGCGACGGGCGCATCGAGCGCGTGCCCGGCGAAGCGGCGCATCGGTGCGCTGTTGCCGGCTCGTTCGAGATTCAGGCGCGCAAGCTCATTCATTTTGCGGGCAAGAGCGCGCTCGACATCGACGGGATGGGGAAGGAGACCGTAAAGCTTCTTATGGAGCACGACCTCATTTCGGACTACGACGACATCTTTGACCTCACGAAGGATGAACTGCTCGCGCTCGAAGGGTTCGAAGAAACAAAAGCATCCAAGCTCGTTGCCGCCGTCAACGCGGCGGGGAAGGTCACACTCGACCGATTGCTCGTCGGGCTCTCTATCCCGCACGTGGGCGAAGAGAATGCGTACCTGCTCGCGACGCGGTTCGGCACGCTCTCTGCGCTCCGGAAGGCGGATGAGGGAACGCTCTCGGGCATCGAAGGCATCGGCCCCATTATCGGAAAGTCGGTTGCCGAGTGGTTCGCGGATGCGAATAATCGTGCGCTCCTTGTGCGGCTGGAGAAACATCTCACCGTACAAAAGGTTGTCGCGCCGGTGAAGGGGCCGCTGTCGGGGCAATCGGTCGTCATCACCGGCACCTTGCCGACCCTCTCGCGCGAGGAAGCCGAAGCGCTCGTGCGCAAAGCGGGCGGCAAGGCGGCCGCTTCCGTTTCCACGAAGACCTCATTCGTCGTGGCCGGCGAGAATCCGGGAAGCAAGTATGACAAGGCGAAAGAACTCGGCATTTCCGTACTGAGCGAGGCCGAGTTCCTCAAAAAGCTGAGGGCGTGATACAGTGCAAAAATGGCGACGACTGAAGAAGTAAAGAAGCTGGCGGCGCTCGCGCGCATCACGGTCGGCAAGGCGGAACTCGAGAAGTTCACCGCCGAGTTCGATGCGATACTCGCATATGTCGGACAGCTCGAGTCGCTCGAGCTGCCGAAGGATTTGGAAGGGAAGAAGCCCGCGCTCCGCAACGTGATGCGCGCGGACGGAGAGCCGCACGCCGCGCTCGCATACACGGAAAAGCTTGCCGAGCAGTTCCCCTCGCGCGAGGGCGATGCGCTTTCGGTGAAGCAGATCATCACGCATGACTAAGAAGCCGAACGAGCTCACTATAGTGGAAGCGGCCGCCGCGCTCCGTGCGCGCTCCCTGACCGTCCGTGAGCTCTGGGACGCGTGCTACGCGGCCGCGCAGGAGAAGAACCCGGAATTGAACGCGTTCCTGGAGATATTTCCCGCCGATGAACGGGCGATAGAAGCGGCGCAGATCCGCGTTGATACGGAGAAAGAGTCGGCGCCGCTTCTGTGCGGCATTCCGCTCGCGATCAAGGACAACATCTTGATAGAAGGACATATCGCAAGCGCCGCCTCCAAGATGCTGGGGAACTATCGCGCGACCTATGACGCGACGGTCATCAAGAAACTGAAGGAGCAGAACGCGCTCTTTGTCGGCCGCACCAATATGGACGAATTCGCGATGGGCTCTTCGACCGAGCATTCTGCATACGGCGTGACGAAGAATCCGCACGATACATCGCGCGTGCCGGGCGGTTCTTCGGGCGGCTCCGCTGCCGCGGTCGCTGCACATCTGTGCATCGCCGCCTTAGGCACCGATACCGGCGGCTCCATCCGCCAGCCCGCGGCCCTCACTGGTCTTGCGGGGCTCAAGTCCACCTACGGCGCCGTTTCGCGCTCGGGCGCCATCGCGCTCGGCTCCTCGCTCGACCAGATAGGGCCGCTCGCAAAGACCGTTGAGGACGCGCGCATTCTCTATGAAGCCATCCGCGGGGCGGATCCTCTCGACTCAACAACCATTACCGACGGTTTGTATCCTGTGCGCGAAGTCCCGAAGAGTCTGCGCATCGGCGTACCGCGGCATTTGCTCGGTGAGGGAGTAGATTCCGGCGTACTTGCCGCTCTTGACGCGACCCTAAAACGGCTCACGGAAGCCGGGCACACGCTTGTCGACATCGAATTGCCGACGAGCTCGCACGCACTCGCCTCGTACTACGTCATCATGCCGGCTGAAGCTTCGACGAACCTCGCTCGTCTTGACGGCATCCGCTACGGGCATGCGTCGCGCGGCGCGACGCTTCTCGATGATTATGTGCTCTCGCGCACCGAAGGATTCGGCGAAGAGACGCGCCGCCGCATCCTGCTCGGTACTTTTGTGCTTTCTTCGGGCTACATCGACGCGTACTACCGCAAGGCGGACGCCGCGCGGGCCGTGCTCCGCCGCGAATATAACGACGCCTTTCAAAAAGTCGATGTCATCGCTTTCCCGACCACGCTTTCTCCGGCGTTCAAATTCGGCGAGAAAGGAGACCCGCTCTCGCTCTATCTCGAGGATATTTTCACCGTGACGGCGAACCTGACCGGCATGCCGGCCATCTCCGTGCCGATGGGCACGGTGGAGCGCGATGGAAAGAAACTTCCCGTCGGCATCCATTTCACCGCGCCGCACCAGGCGGAAGAGATACTTTTCACCATCGGACGAGCTGTCGAGAATTCGCGCTGATTTTTTCGTCTATACTAGGCGTATATGCCCTCAACGCAGGCGAACGTCGAATACTGGTTCCGCCTCCTCTATGAGTGCATCCACGGCGCCTGTTACGGCTCGGTCGGCGTAGCCGGATTCTCCGCATGGCTCGCGCACCTCTGGCTCTGGATAACCATCATCGGTTATTTCCTCGCCGTCGTCGGATTGTTTGTCATCGTCTACTGCACGGTGCGCCTTTTTGAACTGCGCGAGCGCGAGGAGCATTTTTACAACACGCTCATCGTTCCGCCGGATGCGGCAGGCGGCACGCATCCGCGCTGGGAGCATATACAGTCGCTTCTTGAGACCGCGACGCCGAGCAGTTGGCGCGAAGCCGTCATCGAGGCCGACATTCTGCTCGATGACGTCCTGACCAAACAGGGGTACGAGGGCGACGGCGTCGGCGAGAAGCTGAAAGCCGCCGACCCGAGGACGTTCAAGACGCTTCAGGACGCGTGGGAGGCGCACAAGGTGCGCAATCAGATCGCGCACCAGGGCTCCGCCTTCGAATTGTCCGAGACGCTCGCGCGCCGCACGCTCGCGCATTTTGAAGCGGTGTTCCGCGAATTCAAGGTCATTTAGCAGATACGAGAAAATAATCCGTTCTGCCTTGTTGCATTTCCCCGCGGGAGTTGCCTCCTATATTTTGGAGGAGTATAGTGTCCGAATAGCGGGGTAGAGGAGAGGTACCTCGGGAGGCTCATAACCTCCAGACGCCGGTTCGATTCCGGCCCCCGCAACACGGTTGTGACGCCAGGAACCAGTACCGACAGGCATCAAAATCAGTACTGTACCGCTCAGGGTGTTCACCAGAAAAAGCTCGCAAATACAATGCGAGCTTTTTCTGTTATGTAGTATTTTCAACATATTTCCAGTTCGATTCCGAC
>JAJZRH010000053.1 GCA_021802795.1 bacterium | reverse complement strand
AATAGCACGCATCGCGACGCTTCCTCCCGGAAACTGGGGGAATGCGGATGTCGATGCGCCGCTCACAGTTCCGCTCATCGCCGAAGATTATCCGGCGAAGACGGCCGTTATGTGGAACTCGATGTATCAGCGACTTCTGGTGCCGGATCGGAACATGATGCTCGTTGCGGACCCGAAGGATCTCAAGCGGATCACAGAAGTGTTCCGTGCGGATCCGCGGTACTGCGGCGGCGGCGCGGGGGTCGGTTTTAAAGAAGCGATCATTCCGTTTCTTGATGAAGTGACGCCGCTCGCGAAAGCGGTCGGGGCGGTGAACATCGTCAAGAAGGACGGGCGCGGGCGCCTTATCGGCGACAATACCGACGGCGAGGGCTATGCGCGCAGTCTCGCGGAGCTTCTTGCCGCAGAAGGCAGGCCGATAGCGGGTTCGCGCGTCATTATGCTCGGTGCGGGGGGATCCGGGAGAGCGATCGCATTCGCGTTAGCGAAGGCGGGCGCCCAACTCGCCATCCTCAATCGCACCGAAGCCAAAGCGCACGAACTTGCCAAGTCGCTGAACCGATATTTCGACACCGCGCTCACGGCCGGAGGCGGAAGAAAGTTTTTGCCTTCCCTGATAGGCGAGGCGGATGCGGTGGTGTCGGTTGTTGACGACGCTACCTCGCCGCTCGACGCATACTCCACGCTCGGCGATATGGAGCTTCCGATCACGGTAGCGTCCGTCGAGCGGAATCACGCGACGGCGGAGGCGCTTCTGAGAAAAGCGAAGTCCTCGCTCGTCGTCTCGGACATCCGCATTCGAAAGGGGGCGACGCCGATGCTTTTCGAAGCGGCGGCGCTCGGATTCCGGACGCTTGACGGCATACCGATGGTGATCAACCAGGGCGTAGCGGCTTTCTGGTGGCTCTATAGCGATCAGCTCGTTCGGCGCGGAGTGTCGCAAGCGGACATCGCGGAGACGATGAACGCGGCCGCCAAGCGGTAGGTATAAAGCGGTATTCAGCCGGCCTCTTCGGAGGTCGGTTTTTATTTAGGCACTACGACGTTCGTCGGCGCGCCTTCCGCGAAGTGCTTGATGTTGTCTATCGTGGTGTTGAGAATGCGCTCAACGGCCTCGGTCGTGTTGAAAGCCGTGTGCGGCGTCACGATGACGCGCGGATGGTTGATGAGGTAGTGGTTCTCAAGCGTTATTTTGAGCGCATCGGCGTTCGGATGCTCCGCAGTGAGAAGCGCCGCCTCGTCGGCGAGATCGCCCTCCTCCTCAAGTACGTCGAGTGCGGCGCCCGCGAGCGTCCCGGACTTGAGCGCTTCAACGAGCGCATCGGTTTCTACCACCGCGCCGCGCGCGGTATTGATGAGGTAGGCGCCCTTCTTCGCGTTCATGATGTTCTCCCGATTGATGAGGTGGTGCGTATGCTCGTTGTACGGGACGTGGAGCGTGATGATGTCGGACTGTGCGAGCAGTTCCGGCAGGGTTGCGTAGGTGAAGCCGAGCGTATGGGAAAGGTCTTCGTTCGGATAAGCGTCGAACGCGACGACCTTCATGCCGAATCCTTGCGCCATGCGGATAACGTGCACGCCGATGTGTCCGGTGCCGACAACGCCGATGGTCTTGCCGGCAATGTCGAAGCCGCGGAGTCCTGTGGGGGAGAATGTCCCTTCGCGCACGCGCTCATCGGCATCTATGATGCGGCGGGAAAGCGCCAGGAGGAGCGCAAAGGTGAACTCGGCGACCGTGTTCTCTCCGTAGAACGGCACATTCGCCACGGTGATGCCGCGTTCTTTCGCCGCGCCGAGTTCGATATGGTCAAAGCCGGTGGAACGAGTGGCGATAAGTTTCAGGGCGGGAAAGCGGTCCATTTCCGCGGCGCCGATCTTGGATTCAATGAAAGTGCAGAGCGTGTCGGCTTCGGGGTCGGAAAGCTCCGGGAACGCCGCAAGCGAACCCTCGTGGAAGGTGATGTCCGCTCCCGGTAATTTCTCGCGCACGTACGCCTCCTCCCACGCCTCGCCCGAAAAATAATGGATCTTCATATTTTATTTTGTGCAGTTTACACCGTTTTGGCCTCCCGTTCTATCTCGAGCAAACGCTCGTATTTTTCCAACCGCTCCTTCTGGCCGAGGCCCCCGGCCTTGATTCCGTGGGCCCCGATGCCGTAGGCAAAGTCCGCGATGAACGTATCGTCGGTCTCGCCGGAGCGGTGCGAGGCAATGGCCGCCCATCCGGCGCCGTAGGTGGCCTGCACCGCCGCTATCGCTTCTTTCACCGTGCCGATCTGGTTCGGTTTAATGAGTACGGCGTTTATCTCTTTGCGAAGGGCGGCATCGGCAATGCGCGCGGGGTTCGTGACGGTCAGGTCGTCGCCGACAATAAGGAGCTTTCCCCCGAGCTTTTCCGTGAGCCGGGTGAAATCATCCGCGGACTCTTCATCGAACGGGTCCTCAAGGGAATGGAGCGGATATTTCTCCGCGATACTGCCGTATAGGGAAGCGAGTTCGCCTGCCGAATAGGATTTGCCGAGCAGTTGGTACGAACCGTCCTTGAACAATTCGCTCGCGGCCGCGTCGACGGCGACGGAGGCGCCGGGGAATTCTTTTACCAACTTTGCAAGGAGCTCAAACGGCTGTTCGAGCGCCGCAAAGGTCGGCGCATAGCCGCCTTCGTCGCCCATGGGCACGTCGCCGAGCATCTCCCCGAGCCGCGCAAAGGCCTGCCGTGCGACGGCGAATGCGTCGCTCGTCTTTCCCTCAACGACCAGGATGTACTCCTGGAAGGGGAGCTTGAAATCCGCATGGACGCCGCCGTTCATCACGTTCACGTAGAGGCGCGGCGCGCCGGGAGTCGTGCCGGCGCGCTTTGCGATGGCCCGCCAGAGCGGCACGCTGTCCGCTTGCGCGAAAAGCCGCTGTGCGGCGATGGATACCGAAAGGACCGCATTCGCACCGAGGCGCGATTTGTTCGGCGTGCCGTCGAGCTCGATAAGAAATGCGTCGAGTTCGTCGGCGGAAGAGAAATCGCGCGTCGCGAGTTCGCGCGCGATCTCGAATTGCACGTTCTCTATCGCTTGTTCGACGCTCCCGTTGTCGCTGTCGCGCAGTTCGAACGCTTCATGGCTCCCGGTACTTTTCCCGGACGGCACCGATGCGGTCGCGGAACGATCGCCGGCGGAGAGCGTCGTCTCGATCGTCGGACGTCCGCGCGTGTCCGGTACCGTTCTTGCTTTGATGTCGGTGATTATCATGGTCAGCGGGAAAGTTTTTCTTCGAGTTCGGCGACGGCCTCCAGCGTTTTCACCACCGAGTCGGGGTTGAGCGACATACTCTCAATGCCTTCCTTCACGAGGAATTCCGCGAAGTCGGGGAGATCGGACGGGCCTTGGCCGCAGATGCCGATATATTTTCCGCGCCGCGTGCAGGTGCGGATGATCTTGGCTATGAGCGCGCGCACGGACTCGTCGTTCTCGTTCGCGATATGGGTCACGATGCCGGAATCGCGGTCAAGGCCGAGCGTGAGCTGGGTGAGGTCGTTTGAGCCGATGGACATGCCGTCGAAGAGGTCCAGGAACTCCTCGTCGAGAATGACGTTCGCCGGTATCTCGCACATCATATAGACGGGCGTCGCTTTCTTCTTGTTCTTTGCTAAGAGGCGCGTGGCGAGGCCGTTCTTCGCCATGATGCGGAGCACCTCCTCGGCCTCTTTTATCGTGCGGCAGAAGGGTATCATCGGAATGACGTTCGTGAGCCCCATCTCTTCGCGCACTTTCACGAGCGCGCGGCACTCCAGCTCAAATGCCTGTTTGAACTTCGGGTCATAGTAGCGGGAGGCGCCGCGCCAGCCGAGCATCGGGTTCTCTTCTTTCGGTTCATAGGCTTCGCCGCCGAGCAGGGTCGCATACTCGTTGGTCTTGAAGTCGGAGAAGCGGACGATGACCGGTCGGGGATTGAATGCCGCGCCTATTTTGGCGATGCCGTAGGCGAGATTGTCCACGTAGTATTCCACCGGGTTGGTCCAGCCGGCCATTTTCTTCTGTATCGCGGCGCGGACCTGCGGCGTTTGCTTCTTGAAATTGAGC
>JAJZRH010000052.1 GCA_021802795.1 bacterium | reverse complement strand
GGGAGCGCATAGGCGGGCGAGAATTCTTCCTCCCGCACCGCTTCGGGAGACGCGTATGCTTCTACGTGCACCGGTATGTCCGGCAATCGCGTCACGACGACGGCGTCCGGCGTTGCGATGCGCAATATGCGAGCGAGATCGCCGGGGCGATCGGCCCCAACCTCAAGCACGAGCATATTCGGATAATGATTCGGCAGGACGAGGAGAGCAAGCGCGCTCCGGAATACCGAGAGCCACGCGAGAGGATTGTTCCACGGATTCTCAACGCCGAGGATGGTGAACGGAACGCCGAACTCGCTATTAAAGCTTTTTTCGCTCTTGCGCACGAAGAAGCGCCGGCCCAAGACCGCAGCGACCGCGTCTTTCGTCGAAGTCTTCCCTACCGAGCCGGTCACCATCACTATCTTCGGCGCATAGCGGCGCACCACGGCCCGCGCAAAAAAGGTGAGGAAAAGCACGATGATGAATTTAAGAAAATTTTTCATTGCGTGATAGGGGCCTGCGGCGAAGCTGTCGGGCCCGCAACGCCGCGATCGGGCGGCACCTGGTAATAGTCGATGAGAAAGTGCACGAGGTCAAGGAACGTGGAATCAAGCGTCTCCGACGCGTACTCCACGTGCTTCGGATCGTTCGTGTAGAGAAGAATGATGAACCGGGGATTGTACGAGGGAAAGAAGCCGGCGAACGAGTGGAAGAATCGGTCGGAGTAGTAGCCGCCGGAGGGCGTCGGCAATTGCGCCGTGCCGGTCTTTGCCGCAACCGACATCGTCGGGATGATAGCTTTGCCGTTCTCAAGCTTCTGGTCAACAAGCGCCGTCATCATCGTCGTCGTATCGCGCGCGGCCTCTGCGGAAAAGACGGGCGTCTTCCCGCTCCAATCAAGCGTCCGCGTTATGCCGGAATTGAGGCGTATCGCGCTCACCAGATGGGGTTCCACCATCACGCCGCCGTTCGCGATGGCGCCGAGCGCGCGGATCATCTGCACCGGCGTCACGGCTATGCCCTGCCCGAAGGACATGTTGTCGAAATTCACCTGCTGGGTCGTCCCTAGGTTGCCGAGAAGCGCGCGTCCTTCGTTCGGCAGGTCAATGCCCGTCTTTTGCCCGAACAGTTTGGTGAAGTACTGCCGGAATTCATCCTGTCCGAGTTTCTCCGCTATCCAGGATGCGCCGACGTTGAGCGACTGCAGGATGATCTGCTGCATCGGGATAACGCCGCGCGCTTTGTGGTCCCAATTGCAGATCTGCCGCGTACTGACCGTGATGCATCCGGTGTCATTGTAGGTCGTTTCCGGGGTGATGACGCCCGCATCAAGGCCGGAGGTCATCGTAAGCGGCTTCATGATGGAACCGAATTCGTGCACGTGTTCCACCAAAGGGTCCCCTAACAGATTGGGATCGACGTTCTGGAGATCGTTCCCGTCGTAGGTCGGGTACACCGCAAGCGCAATGATCGCTCCGGTCGCCGGATCCATGATGATGCCGCCCGATTCTTCGCTCGAGTATTGCTCCGTCACCTTCTTGAGGTCGTGCTCGAGCCGCGCCTGCACCTCCGGTTCAATGCTGGTAACGACATCGCCTTCGCGCGCGTCCCGCGCATTCACGAGCAGATTGCCGACGTTGGAAAAAAGTTCGGCAAAGAAATTCTTGTACAGCGCATCCCCCGAACGCGAAAGCGTGCCGTCATAGGCCGTTTCGAGGCCGGTCCGTCCGGCAAGCGTATCCTCCGAGCCGTACGAGACGATGCCGATGGACTGCGCCGCGAGCGTGCCGCCCGGGTAATAGCGCCAACGCTCCCGCAAGACCTGCACGCCGGGCACGTCCTGCGCCGCGAGCGCCTGCCCGTCCCCATCGGAGAGGTGATGGGCGACCTCGATATACGCTTGTCCCTTTTTCGCCGCAGCTGCGAGGAAAGCGTCGTGCGAAAGGAAGACCGACGAGGACGCAACGGCGTTTATTGCCGCATACGCGGCTTCGGGATCGGCGAGCGTTTGCGGATTTATCGCGACCAAAAAGCCCGAGGAGAGCGTTGCGGCGGAGATGAGCGTGCCGTCCTTGCGGGTGAGGTAGATGGACCCGCGATCAAAGAGCCCGCTCCCGCCCGAAGCAAATTGCCGGTCGGCTTTCTGCGCATAGTCATCCCCGTTCACGATCTGGACGAAATAGAGGCGCACCAGGATAAGCAGCGCGGCGCAGACGACGAGGAGAAGGATAATGCGAATGCGCGAGCGGAACTGTGCACGCATCCCGTTAGAAATAGAACACGAACGCACCCGTTGCGTCGTATCCCACTCGGTTAGTGCTGCTAATAGTTTTGAACATAACTCTAGTATACGCGGTGTTCGTGATTTCTAACGGGACGCATACCCCTTAGCGGAGTGCGGTTGCGCTTTGCGCCCGTACGAAAACTTCAGCGAGCGGCTTTGCATACCCGGCCGCCGCATAATCGGTGCTGGTGATGCGCGCGACGCCGGCAAGATACTCTGATTCAAGCGCCGCGACCGCGGACTCATCGTTTCTCACCGATTGCGAGAACTCGACGGTCAGCGCCGCGTAGCTCATAACGACGGCGATAAGGCCGATATAGGCGACCGCAAGGACGGCGACCGCGCCGGAAGCGAGCGATAACATGGAGAACGGCAGGTGAAAGGAAAAATTACGCATAAGAAAGCGCCGATTGAAGCGAATCGGCAAGGTCCGGGTGCGGAACGGCTATTTCCCGCTCGAACACCCGCAGTTTTGCACTGCGCGCGCGGCGGTTCCGCTGTATCTCGGCGCGCGACGGCACAATGGGCTTCTTTGGGTCGAGCGCGCCGAGCCCCGCCTGCGCCGCATCGCGCAAGACGTTCTTCACGATGCGGTCTTCAATGCTGTGGAATGAAATGACGGCGAGTCGTCCGCCCGGGGCGAGTGCGGCGAGTGCGGCGGCAAGCCCCTCGCGGAGCGCGCCTATTTCGTCGTTTGCGGCGATGCGGAGCGCCTGGAACGTCTTCGTCGCCGGATGGATTTTCCGCGCGCGATACCATGCCGGCACGCCGGCCTCTATAGCCGCGACCAGGCGCCCCGTCGTAAGGATGCGTTCCTTTTCGCGCGCCGCGACTATCGCGCGCGCAATGGGGCGCGAGAATCGTTCCTCGCCGTAAGTGAAGATAATATCGGCAAGGTCCTCTTCGGAAGAACCATTCACGATATCGGCTGCCGTCTCGCCGCCCTCGCCGTAGGTCATCAAGAGCGGCTCGTCATTCTGGAACGAAAAGCCGCGCGGGGCGGCAACCTGGTAGCCGCTCCAGCCGAGATCGAACAGTTCTTTATCAACCGTTCCGATGCCGAGCCGCTCCAGTATGCGCGCAAGGTTGCGGAAATTATCGTTCACCAGATGCGCAACCGGGCGCTCGGGCCGGCGATCGCTCGCATACGCTTCGCGCGCCCGCTCAACCGCCGCGGGGTCGGCGTCAATGCCGATGATGACGCCGCCCTCTCCGAGGGCGGCGCACAGTCCCTTGAAATGCCCTGCCCCGCCCAGAGTCGCGTCGACGACAGTATCGCTCGGTTGCACATCGAGCGCTGTAAGCACTTCTTTCGAGAGCACGCTTTCGTGGCCAGCTTCCATGCTCATGTTGGATTTCCGAGCGCTTCGGCAAACGCATCGGCATCGCGTTCAATAGATGCGGTATAGGTCTTCCACGCCGTTTCGTCCCAGATCTCGACGCGATTCGCAACGCCCGCAATGACCGTCTTTGATTTGAGCCCCGCGAAACTTTTCAAATGCGTGGGAACGAGCACGCGCCCGGCGCCGTCCACTTCCGCTTCCATCGCTCCGGCGAGGAACAAACGCGCAAGGCCGCGCGCGGCCGCCGTGCCGCCCGCGTGCAGAGCGCGGCTCTCGGCTTCCTTCGCCCACGCCTTCTTCGGATACACGAAGAGGCAACGATCAAGGCCGCGCGTCAGTACGACGGCGCGGCCCAGATCTTTCCGGAACTTTGCCGGAAGCGAAATGCGATTCTTCGGATCAAGCGTGTGCAGGTATTCGCCGATGAACATCGTTAAAATAAGCGGTCCGAATGCGGAAACAGGCCACCACTCCCGTTTTCCACTTCATCCCACTAGTAGTGAAGTATATG
>JAJZRH010000051.1 GCA_021802795.1 bacterium | reverse complement strand
CGTGATGCCATCCTTGACGACGAACTGGTCCACGAGCGGATACCCGCTCCGTTGCACTTCCGCGGTGTTCTTGTTCTTCAAAAAGACTTTCGCGTATACTTCGCCGTCAACGATCGGATAATTATTTTCATTGGTTATATTTCCGGAAAACGTGACCGGCGTTCCCGGAGCAGTCCCTGGGATGCCCGTCGCCGAAACATTTACCTTCACGGAACCGAAGTGGTAGTAGTCAAAACAACTAACGGTGCCCTTTGGCGGCGTCAGATCCGCCGGTGTTATTGCGCCGGGACCGGTATATCCTTCTGAGAAAATAACTCCCTGTGCATGCGCGGTCGTACCCGAGAAAATGCCGATAGAAAAGACAACGACTGTTATGGCGCCAACGAGTGTGTATACCGTCCTCTTGCGTCCGAGCATTGCCCATAAGTATACCCCTCTCAAATCCTTTCTGGAGAAGGCTCGTGAATAACTGTGCACTCCGGTGCGCACACTGTTTCTCGAGGGGCCGGCGTCTTTCAGTTTGGACATGTCATCCCATCCTTTGGCGGGCTATACCGAGTTCATGCATCGCACGTTCAGGCCACCCCTCTTATATTTCCCTCGCGATCCTCGCCGCGTTTGCAGTCTTCGGCGGCATCGTCTTCTCCTTGCGCGCGTTATCAACGAGCCGCCCGTCTGTCCGATGTAGCTACAGCGGATTCTACAACCCCGCGAGCTGATTGATATCCTGCTGGAACTGCGCGGCGAATTGCATCACGCCGTCGCCGTAGAACGCATACGCGGGATTGTTCGCATGCCCGCCCGCGAAGTACCGGAGCGCGGCCAGCCGTTCGGCGGCCGGGGTCTGCCTCCCCGCCCCGTTATCCGCCATGAGCATCGCGGTGGCCATGATGGCGACCTGCGCATCCCACGGATTAGAGGGCGCGGATGCGCCGAGGAGCCGGCGTACGCGGTCTTTGCCCGCCACATACTGCCACGGTCCGGCCCAGAAATTCGAGACGCCCGAAACCGGCGTGCAGGTGCCCGTATTTGCGTTCACGAACCCGCCGTAGCATACCCAGGTGGAGGGGATGAACTGCCCCGGGCCCATCGCGCCGCCCCAGCCGTACCACGGCTTCTTGGAGACCGGCATCTTGTCGGGGTCGAGTCCGAGCGTCTGCGTGATATAGACGAACACCGGCTGGTCGCGATTCGGCGCCATGTCAACGCGCCAGGTGCCGGTGCCCAGGTTCTCGCCGAGATTCGTCTCCTGTTTGAGCACGCCGAGCGTGACCGCCGCGCGCGTGCCGGTGGCGCGCTCCGCCGCTTGCGCATACGCGAGCGCAGTGCCGAACGGTATCGCCGCCGTATCGCGGAGCATGAAGAGCTCGGAACGTATCTGCGCCGCCGTACGCTGGTTCGTCGCAATGAGCTTCTGGTAGTTGGCTTCAATGCCTTTGGTCTGTTCAAGCAGTTGCTGTTTCTCTTTCTCCTGCACCACGACCGCCTGCTTCGCAAGCTGGGCGACCGTGCGCAATTGCTCTTGTTCCGCGAGCCGCGCCTGGAGCGCCTCCTTCTCGGCTTCGGTGGAGGCGCTTGTCTGCTCTATCTGATTGAACGAATCCGCGAGCGAGCTCTTGATGGAGGTGAACGCGTCCAAGTCGCTGAAAAATCCTGACACGTCCTTTGAGCCGAGCGCGACCGAGACGACCGAATAGTCGTCCAGCATCTGGGTCTGCCGCAGTATCTGCGCAAGCGATTCTTTTTCCGCCTCAAGCTTCGCTGAGAGATCGGAAAGCGTCTGGTTGTGCGCGCCGATGTTGTCGTTCAGTTGCGCGATGGTGAGATTAATCGCCTGTATCTGGAGCTGGGTCTTCTTTATTTCCGCATTGAACGCGTCTATTTGGGTCTGGAGCGTCTGGTGCTGGCTCTGTGCCGTGTCGAGCAACTGCTGTTGGGCCGCGATCTGGCTCTCAAGCGCGCTCAGCTGATTCCGGAGGTCCTGCTGGCGCTGGGCGACCGCTTGCGCCGCAGAGCTCTGGGCAAATGCCGCCGCAGGCACGCTGAGCACGGAGAAAACTATGAAAAGTAAAAACCGGCGCATGTCCGGTCATTTTAACATTAAAATCCAGCCCGGATTTTCAATTTACAATTCTCAATTTTCAGTGAATTTTCAATGTCTTAATTTCAAATTGAAAATTAATAATTGATTGAAAATTGTAAATTGATACTTGAAAATTATTTCGCAGCCTCTTCTGCTCCTGCCTCTGCCCCCTCTTCCTCCTTACCCTTCTTCTCCACTTCAATAGCGGAGATGTCCGCCGGTGCGGCGACCTCTTCCTTCTCCTCTACCACTTCCTGCGTAAGCGCAACGACTTCTTCGGGCTCTATCATGAGCGCAACGCCCGCGGGGAGCTTGAGGTCGCCCGCATGGATGCGGTCGCCCAAATTCACGAGCGTAGAAATATCCACCTTGATGTCGTGCGGGAGGCTCATTGGGTCTGCCTCCACTTCGAGTTCGTGGAGCACTTTCACCAGATTCGCGCCGGCAACGACCGCAGGCGACTCACCGATGAAGACGAGCGGGATGGCGACTTCCACTTTCTCGCCCTTGGTCACCGCATAGAAGTCCACGTGGCGCGGGAGGCTCGTAAGCGGATCCAAATCCACTTCGTGGATGAGGGTCGGCAGTGATGCGCCAAGACCCTCCAGGGAGACGATGGTTGCCTCGCCCGCTTCCTTTAGTATCTTGCCGAACGCCACCGCCGGGACGGTAATAGGGGTTGATTCCTGGTGCGCGCCGTACACGACAGCGGGAATGGAGCCCGCGCGGCGAAGCGCCGGCACCGCGGCGCTCGTATCGCGCTTTTCTACGGAAAGCGTAAGCATGGTGGGAGCACTATACCGCACCCTTCACTATCCCGCAACGCACCCATGTGGGACCTCGTAGGTCCCACATGGGTTATGATTAACTAAATGGAGCTGTATCACGTCCTAAACCGTGGAGTTGATAAGCGAAAGATTTTCCTCGATCCTCAGGATCATGCGCGGTTTGTTCACGATCTCTATGAATTCAACGACACTGCTCCGGCGATGGAATACTCTCGGCGCGATGTGGGACCTCGTAGGTCCCACATCCGGAGAAGGCTGGTGGAAATCCACGGATGGGTTCTGATGCGAAATCATTACCACTTGCTTCTTTCGGAGCTGATCGACGGCGGAATGACCCGATTTCTAATGAAACTAAATGTGGGGTATGCAAAATATTTCAATGAAAAATATTCTCGTAGCGGAACTCTCTTCCAGGGGCGGACAAAGAAAATCCTGATCGAGTACGAAGCTCATTCCCTGTACATTCTTCATTATGTACACCTCAATCCGCTTGATTATTTGACCGGAGCAGCCAAGTGGCGCGAACGAGACAAAGGCGTCATAAAGAGTGCAAAAGAAGCGCTGAAATATCTGGACGGATATCGCTGGAGCAGTTATCTCGATTATTGCGGCAGAAAGAACTTTCCATCCATCCTCACTAAACATCGATTTGAGAATGAACGTGGAAATTACAAAAAGACTCTTGAAGAATATCTACGGGACGGAGAAGCGTTCCCAATAGCGGGGCCTCTCGCTCTGGAATAGTCATGTGGGACCTCGTAGGTCCCACATGATGCTAGCCGAGTGCCGCAGAAACTTTGGCGAGGCGCGCGAGGAACGCCGCACGAGCGGCCGGCACGTTCTCCTCCTTCCCCTTCCAGAGCTCGAGCGCTTCCTCCTGGAGTGCGCGGGCGTATGAAAAGGTAAGCGGCCACGGGGCGTCAACCTCCTTTGCTCGGCGGCTTATGGCGGCAAGATTCGCGGTCGCCTGATCCGGCGTCTGCCCGCCGGAGAGGAACACGATGCCCGCCACCTGCCGCGGTACGCTTGCCAGAAGCGCCGCGAGCGTGTCCTCCGCGACTTCCTCCGGCGCGTCCGACTTGCCGCTCTCCTTGCCCGAGAGCGCCATCGCGGTCTTCAGGATGGCGCTTGCGCGGTCCACCGAATGCTCTTCCAGGACCGAGAACACCGTGCCGAGCGTCTCTTCGATGACCGCGCGCGCCTTCTGGCGGCTATGCTTCCCCTCGTAGAGCACCTCCGGCTCAATGATGGGCACGAGCCCCGCCGACTGCACCTCTTTCGCATAGCTCGCCAGGCGCTTCGCGTTCTCGTGGATGGC
>JAJZRH010000050.1 GCA_021802795.1 bacterium | reverse complement strand
AATGGCCACCATCAATCAGCTGTCCAAGAAGGGACGCAAGACGAGAGCGTCGAAATCGAAAGTGCCGGCACTGGCGCGCGGTTTCAATGCGCTCAAGAATCGCCCGACCTTCTACCCGTCGCCCTTCAAGCGCGGCGTCTGCACGAAGGTGACCACGAAGACCCCCCGCAAGCCGAACTCGGCCATCCGTAAGATCGCCCGCGTTCGCCTCACGAACGGTATGGAAATCACCGCCTACATCCCGGGCGAGAGCCACAACCTGCAGGAACACTCGGTCGTTCTGCTTCGCGGCGGCCGCGTGAAGGACATCGGCGTGCAGTACACCATCGTTCGCGGCAAGCTGGACACGGCCGGCCTTGAGAAGCGCCGCACCAGCCGCTCGCGCTACGGCGCAAAGCGCCCCTCCGCTAAATAAGTATGCGCCGACCCCTTAAAAAGAAGCGCACCTGGCGTCCCGACCTCAAGTACGGTTCGGAGACCCTGACCCGTTTCATCAATGCAGTGATGTGGGACGGCAAGAAAGATACCGCCCGCGCGGTCGTGTACGATGCGCTCGCCGTCATTGAGAAGGACGGTGCGAACCCGCTCGAGACCTTTGAATCGGCGCTCCGCAACGTCTCTCCGCTTATGGAAGTCCGCTCCCGCCGCGTCGGCGGCGCCAACTACCAGGTCCCGCGCGAAGTCCCGCAGGCCCGCCGCCTGGCGCTCTCGTTCCGCTGGCTCATCAACGCCGCCCGCGCGAAGAAGGGCAAGCCGATGGCGGAGAAGCTCGCCGCCGAGCTCCTCTTGGCCGCCAAGAACGAAGGCGACGCCATCAAAAAGAAGGACGAGATGCACCGCATGGCGGATGCGAACAAGGCGTTCGCCCACTTCGCCTGGTGAACCGACTTTAAGTAAAAAATCCAAAAGCCCGTCGCGAGACGGGCTTTGTGTTTGGGGTTATTCACGGATAGGGCATGTCCGAAGTCTTGAGCGCAATGGTCTTGGCTTGGAACAGCGCCTGTTCTATCCGGTTCAAGGGCTTTGCCGGACGGAGTTCCTCCTCCGGATCTATCCATTTGAAGCCGGCGGAACTTCCTGAACGCATTTTTACCGTCGCCTCGAGGACTTGTATGACGCGGCTGAGCTCCTCCTTTCTCCAGTAGACGGGATCATTCTTTGCCGTTTCTATCTGCTCCAGGCAGTAATCCGCAGCCGCCAATAACTCGTCGACCGTCGGAAAGAGTGACTCGATTTTTCGGATGACTTCCAGGGAAAGACTTTGCGAGGGCATGTCGTTGCTCCGGTTTGTTGGACTTCTGCGGCGATACTACTGCGTCGGAGCGCACTTTGCAATTTCCCCGGTTTGGGCTATTGTGTGGGGAACGCCTCGGCGTCTTTATTTTTTCCTAATCCCTTTATGAATCGCGACTACCCGCTCGAGAAAGTTCGCAACTTCGGCATCATCGCGCACATTGACGCGGGGAAGACGACCACGTCCGAGCGCGTGCTGTTCTACACCGGCGCCCAACACAAGATCGGCGAGGTGCATGAGGGCGAAACGACTACCGACTGGATGGAGCAGGAACGCGAGCGCGGCATCACCATCACCGCCGCCGCCATCACCTGTTTCTGGAGCAAGACCGCCGAGAAGGACAAGAAGGATGTCTCTAAGAAATTCCGTTTCAATATCATTGATACCCCGGGACACATCGACTTCACCGCTGAAGTGAAGCGTTCGATGCGCGTGCTTGACGGCGCCATCGTCGTCTTCGACGGCGTTGCGGGCGTGGAGCCGCAGTCCGAGACCAACTGGCGCTATGCCGACGAGGCTGCGGTGCCGCGCGTCTGTTTCATCAATAAGCTCGATCGCACCGGCGCGTCATTCGAGCGCTCGTACGCGAGCATCTTGGACCGGCTCTCGCCGAAAGCCATCCGCATGCAGATCCCTATCGGCGAAGAAGGCGCGCATGAGGGCGTCATCGACCTGCTCACCATGAAGGCGTACACCTTCTCGGGGAACATGGGCGAGGAGGTTATCGAGGGAGAGATACCGGCGAACTTGCTTGAGGACGCCAAGAAGTACCGCGGCGAGCTCATTGAGCGCATCGTCGAGCAGGACGACGCCGCTATGGGCGCGTACCTCGAGGGCAAGGAGCCGTCACTCGACGAACTGAAGGCCATTTTGCGCAAGGCGGTCATCAACAACGAGGTTTTCCCGGTCTACACGGGCTCCGCACTGAAGAACAAGGGCGTTCAGCTCGTCTTGGATGCCGTCGTGGACTTCCTCCCGTCGCCGGTAGACCTCAAGCCGGTCACCGGCATCAACCCGAAGACGAATGAGCCGGTTGAGCGCCACGCGAACGACGACGAGCCGTTCTGTGCGCTTGCCTTCAAGCTCCAGACCGATCCGTTCGTCGGCGCGCTGACCTTCTTCCGCGTGTATTCCGGCACCATCAGCGCCGGCTCATACGTGTTTAATTCCACGACGGGCACTAAGGAGCGCATCGGCCGCATCGTCCGCCTCCAGGCCGACAAGCGCGAGGAGGTGCAACAGGTGTTCACCGGCGAAATCGCGGCGGCGGTGGGACTCAAAGACACCAAGACCTCGCACACGCTCTGCGACGAAGCGAGCCCTATCGTGCTCGAGGAGATCAAGTTCCCGGAACCGGTCGTCTCGCTCCGCATTGAGCCCAAGACGAAGGCCGACCAGGAGAAAATGGGCGTCGCGCTCCGCAAGCTTTCGGACGAAGACCCGACGTTCCGTATCAAGACCGACGAAGAAACGAACGAGACCATCATCTCCGGCATGGGCGAACTGCACCTGGAGATCCTCGTGGACCGCATGAAGCGCGAGTTCAACGTCGTTGCCGATGTGGGCAAGCCGCAGGTGGCGTATCGCGAGACCATCCTCGGCAACGCCGAAGCGGAAGGGAAGTACATCAAGCAGACCGGCGGCCGCGGCCAGTACGGGCACGTGAAGATCAAGATGAAGAAGATGGAACCGGTGGATCCGGAGGCGAAGGTGGCGAAGAACGTTACGCGCGAGGACCATTTCGAGTTCATCAACAACATCAAGGGCGGCGTCATTCCGCAGGAATTCATATCGCCGGTGGAGAAAGGCATCCGCGAGGCGATGGCGCGCGGCTTCCTGGCCGGCTTCCCGATGGTGGACATCTCCGTGGATCTCTACGACGGTTCGTACCACGATGTGGACTCCTCCGAGATCGCCTTCAAGATCGCGGCGTCTATGGCGTTCCAGGAAGCGGCGGCGAAAGCAAAGGCTGTCATTCTGGAACCGATCATGCGCGTGGAAGTCATCGTGCCGGACCAGTTCATGGGCGACATCACCGGGAACCTCTCGGGGAAGCGCGGCCAGATAGAGGGCATGGAAGAGCGCGGCATGAACAAGGTCGTGCACGCGAAAGTCCCGCTCTCCGAAATGTTCGGCTACACCACCACGCTCCGCTCCATGACCGAGGGCCGCGGCAGCATGACGATGGAATTCGACCACTACGACGTGGTGCCGAACAACGTTGCGACGGATATCATCGCCTCCCGCAAGTAATCAGATTTGTAAAAGTGCCCTATACACAGCGGCCGCCCACAGGGCGGCCGCTGTGTTACTATCTCCCTATGGCACGCAGGCAGCAGAATCTTCTCGGACTCCTCCTTACCACCCCTGGTGGAGGATTCAGTTGTGTCTAGATTCTAAAAGAAACCAGATGCACCCGAGGCCTCCACCAGGAGGCCTCGGTTCGTTTTGATCTTTCACAACAAGAGAGGAGAAGGGTATGGCTAGCATCATCGTTGACGCTGCACCGAAGGGTCTGTTGCTGTCGGAAGTGAGGCAAGCGCTCTGCACAATGGCTGACAAGTTGAACAGCAGGCGCACCGCTCGAAAAGTCACCCAATTCGCGACGGTCTGCGTGGGCGAGGAGCTCGCGCATCCGGCGACAGGGAACGTCTCGTTCCTCGTCTCGTTCTCGGACAAGGACCGGACAGCCCGGCGCTACCTCCAGCTGGGTTTGAAGCAGTTGGACGGGCTCGGCAAGGAACGGCTTCTGCGGTCCGAGGAGGTAAGCGCCAATTGGTATTCCCTCGTTCGGTTCGATCCCTGTTTGGCATGATCTGCCATGCGGGAGTCGCGGCCGCCGTTCGCCCATAAGGCGAATCGGCGGCCGGTTTCTTTCCCGTGCTCGCGTCTTGCATTCCGCAAGCGCTTCTCGTATAGTGCCTATAACGCATCTTGGC
>JAJZRH010000049.1 GCA_021802795.1 bacterium | reverse complement strand
GCTAATAACGCGCAGTTCTTGCGCGCGTATCTCGTTATTAATGCGGAGTCGGTCGGTAGCCACTGGAAGTAGCTAGAATATAGCACAAAAAGGGCACTATACGCAACTAATGCGAAAGCTGGCTGACCTCGGAGAGGACGATTTCGGCCTTGCCCTGGTAGGAGGAGATCTTGCCGGTGAGGGTCACCACCTTGCCTGCAAGGGAAGAGAGGTCGCCGAATTGCTTCGCGTCGTCGGCGAAGATGACGCCCGAGAATGGACAGGTCTTGTAGGACTTGCAGAAGTCCAGGAAGACCGTGCCGGAGGCCGAAGTGTAGGCGTCAACGAGGGTGCCGCGCACGGAGGCGTATTCGCCTATGTGATTCGGCGCGTCGGTGTAGGCAATGGTGCCGGCGGAAACAGGCGCGGCCGCTTGCGCGGCCGCGCTCGTGCCCCGATAGGCGTCCAGTAATTTCGTCAGAATGTTCTCGTAGACCTGCCGGAGCGCGGGGTCGGTGCCGATCTCCAGTATCTCGTCGTTCTCGGTCGTTGCCGAGCCCGTCCAGTTGTACGAGCCCATCGCATACGCCGAGTCGGTGACGAGCGCCTTGATGTGCATGATGCCGTTGCCGTCCGCGTGCTTCTCGGTCTCCACGGGAATGCCGGCATCGGTGAGCAATTTGATCACGGGCTTGTCGTAGCTGTTAGAACTTTCGCCCGCATCAACGAGCCCGCGCACCTCAACCCCGCGCTTCTTTGCCGCCACGAGCGCTTCGGCAACGTCGCGGAGCGTGAATTCGTAGATGGCAAAATAGATGTGCGTCTTCGCGCCGTCGATGAGCGCAATAATTTCTTTATCGTTCTGCTTTTGGTCCAAGCTATAAATGACGCGCGTGGAGCCGGCGGGCGGGGCGGTCACCGTCTGCACGGGAATTGAAACGGCCGCCGCCGCGCCGGATCCGCCCGCAGAATATCCCACCCCGCCCGCCGCTATTGCGAGCAGTGCCGCTAGTGCCGCACGAATGAGTTTCTGTCGCATCCTTTTAGTATACCCCGTAGTAGATTTTGGCGATGCAATCCGATGACGGATTGCGTGCGAAGCACATCGCCAAAATTCACTACCGGGTATACCCGCTTATCCACACCCGGCCGCCGTTTCTGGTAGGATAGGCTTGCCTCAGTAAGTAAATAATTTCAACACTATGAACATCGTCGCCATTTCGGGAAGTTTGAGGAAAGATTCGTTCAACACCGCGCTTCTGCGCGCGATGCAGAAACTTGCGCCGGAGGGCATGGAAATAAAAATCGCGGACATCGGCGACCTCCCGCTCTACAACAGCGATGCCGAAGCGGCGTTCCCGGCCGCCGCGCAGGCGCTCAAGGACGCGATAGAAACGGCCGACGGCGTCATCATTGCGACGCCCGAATACAATCGTTCTATTCCGGGCGTGCTGAAAAATGCGATCGACTGGGCGAGCCGTCCATGGGGCAAGAACTCGTTTGCAGGGAAGCCGGTCATTACCGCCGGCGTCTCAAGCGGGAAGATCGGCACGGCCGTCGCGCAGAGCCACTTGCGGCAGATCATGAATTATCTTGACGCGCGAGTCATTGGCCAGCCGGAAATATATCTGGGTCCGGCACAGGGAGTATTCGACTCGGAAGGGAACATAACGGACGAGTCGGTGAAAGAACTGCTCGCCAAGGCGCTTGAGACGCTCAAAAATCGCGTCGCATGATACGCTACGGGGATGGACGTAGAACTCCTCCCGAAAAATGAAGTAGAGCGCGAGAAGGACATACTGTGGTTCTTCGACCTGGCGCTTTGGCTCAAGGCGGTCAACGGCGGGCTCGAAATGCTCGTCGCGTTCCTCGCGCTTGTCGTGCCGCCGTCTTTAGTGGTGAGGCTCATTGAATTCGCGACGAGCGGCGAGCTCACGCGAGATCCCGACGACCCGGTCGCTACCGCATTGCACGATGCTGCGACTTCGTTCGCCGTGCATACGCATTATCTGTTCGCTTTGTACCTGGCGGTCCACGGGGCGATAAAGGTATTGCTCGTCATCGGCATCTTTGCCGGGAAACGCATCGCGTACCCGCTCTTCATGCTTGCGCTCGTTATCTTCGGGACGTACGAAGCGTACCGCGGCTTCGTGCGGCACGAGGTCCTGCTTCAAGTACTCGCGGTGTTCGACTTCGGCGTCCTTGTGCTCACGGCTCACGAGTATCGGCGGCGGTATCCAGTTCAACCCGCTTAGCGCGATACGCAAGCAGGTTGTGGCGCGCAATGAAAAAGAGCGCGAGCAGGAAGGCGAGCGCGATGCCCCAGCGCACGGGCCCCATCCATTCGGAAGTAAGGTTCCCGAACCAATATGAGGCGGTGAAGAGAACCGTGGTCCAGATCGAAGTCGCGACGATGGCCGTCATGATGAACGTGGAAAGCGGCGAACGGAAAAAGCCGCTGGCCGTATAGGTGGGGAGCCGCGAGCCCGGTATGAAGCGCGCGGAGAATACCGTGAGCACGAAGCGGGTCTCAAGCCACGCGCGGAACGGCGCGACGAAGTCGTGGTCCACATAGCGGGCAAGCCGCGTGTTGGTGCTCGCCAGATACCCGAGCGTGTAGAGCCCGATATCGCCGACAATGATCCCCGCATAGAGCGAGGCGAGGGCGATCGGGACGCCGATGATGTGGTCCGCCGCAAGCAAACCGACGATGACGGTCGTAGTGTCCTCGAGGAAGAACGTGCCGAGCATGATAGCGAGCGCAAGGAGTGCGTAACTACCGACCGAGCCGCCGATGAGGTGGGAAAGGAAGGGAACCATACGTATTTCCGCAGTTTACCAGATTTTTATGCACAGGACGCCCTTCTTTTCCGTCGGTCCCGTTCCTGCGGCGGTATCATACGGGGAGCGCTCCGCTCCTGCGTTCACAGGCTTGCGAGCCGCTTTAGCAGTCCTAACGGTTTATATGGCGAAAACGCTCACGGTCATTTTCGGCGTTATCCTGGTGCTTCTCGGAGCGCTCGGGTTCGTCTCAAATCCCCTCATCGGCGCTAACGCGCTGTTCGCCGCTGATGCTATGCACAACATCGTGCACATCATCATGGGCGCGGTCCTCCTCCTGGTCGCCTTTTGGTACGGGGGACGCTCGGAGCTCTGGCTCAAGATCATAGGCGCCGTGATATTCCTGCTCGGTCTTATCGGGCTCATGACCGTCCCGTCGACGGGAGGATCGCTCCTCGGCCTCGCGTATACGAACGGCGCTTCGAACTGGTTCCATCTTGTCGCCGGAGTATTCGTTTTCGTAGCTCTCATCTACGGCAGGGAGGAACGGCAGCCGCCCCCGGCGGTCTAGCGGCCCGCAAAACGGAAACCGCCCGGTGAGGGGCGGTTTTTCGCTTTACGGCACGGATGGCGGGATGTGTCCGGCGTATGAAGCGAGGATCCCGGCTGCGGCGAACGCTTCTTGGGAACTCTGCAGGAACGTGACGATGGTTCGAACGAGTTCCGCAAAAACTGCGGGCATAAGCAGGGCGATGACGATGAGGAAGATGCCGAAACCGAAAGCGCGGAGAATACCCATACGACAAAGGATGATGGATAAGCCGAGTCCGAGAAGACGGATCGGCGAGACGGGTGGCGCGTCTCCGGTAGCAGCTTCTCCGAATGAGCTTCCTGCCCTTTATAACGCTTCTGCCGCCCAGGCGGTTGCATTTGCGCGGATGTGCCCGAGCGCGTATCCTACGGAATATGAAACGGGCGGGCGTCGTTCTCATCCTCTTCCTCGCGTTCTGCGGGCTTGCGGATTCTGCCTATCTCACCCAACACGAGCTCTCTGGCACGCCGCTCATCTGCAATATCGGGAATCTTTCGGGATGCAACATCGTCGCCGCGAGCCAATATTCGCGTATCTTCGGCATCCCGCTCGCGGAATTCGGAGTCCTCTTCTACAGCATCATATTCGTTCTCGCCGCTCTCGAGCTGGTCCTTTTTGATCGGCTTCTGCGCCGCGTGCTTCAGGCGATTGCGCTCATCGGCGTGCTTTCCTCGCTCTACTTCACTTCCGTTCAGATATTTTTCATCGGCGCGTTCTGCATCTACTGTTCGGCATCGGCGCTCATCACTCTTCTCATCCTCATTCTTGCCACGCGCATCGAGCCGATCGAATGGCGCAGGCATGCCGTGCCCGCCGGCTCGTCCGAGGTCCCGCCGCATCTTGCGATGCCGCCGCGGGCATAATATCCGTATGCAACGAACGCTCCTCGCCGTACTCGTACTCCTCCTCGTACCGGCGAGCGCGCTGGCGGCGCGTCCCGCCGCTTCCTTTTCGGCGGCGCGTTCGCTCTTGGTCGCGAGTTCTTCGCCCGGGAACGCATACTTTGCGGGCATGTCGGTCGTAAGCACCGCTCCGGTGGCGGGCGATCTCACGGCCCTCGGGGGTTCAGTCGTCATTGCGGC
>JAJZRH010000048.1 GCA_021802795.1 bacterium | reverse complement strand
TCCGATCTAACGTCGAGCACCTTATCAAGATTGATGACCGGCGAGAACCAGCTGTCGGAAAGGAAGCGCGGATAGGAGACGGTATAGAACGAGCGGACGAATTTCTCGCCGAGTTCGAGTTCGCGCGAGCCTATCTTAAGCGCGGTCGGCGCAATGGTGTCCACCAGGTCCAGGCTCCCCTGCCGGTAGATGTCCTTCGGCAGGACCGGCACGATGGCCCGTTCTTCTTGTTTCTTACGCGTGAGGAAGTCGAGAAGTGCCATGGTTTAGGTGTCGAGGCGGATAGGGTTCTCGAGTTCGCCCGGGTTAAAGGAGCGGTACAGGAGTTCGATGACCTCTTCAGTGCCGAGCGGGACCGCGCGGACGCCGGTACCGGCAAGGCCGGCGGCGACGAGCGTGAGCCGCTGTTCCAGCTGCGCGCGGTCTTCTTCGAACGTCACTTCGGCGGCGGCGCTCTTCACGCTGGCGCTTTCTCGCCGCAGGAAGCTCACTGCGCCCGCGGCGCTCACGTGCGGCGTATACGAGACGATGATGTAGAACGATTTCGTCATGATGTTCGCCTGGTCGGTGAACGAGCGGACGAATCCGATGTATTCGCGCAGTTGAATGCGCATCAGCTCGGTCTTCTGCTCCGGCGCCTTCTCTTCAAGGAGCGCGAGGTACGGGCGCAAGTCCATTCGGCGCGAGTTCACGACTATCTGTATGGAGAAATCAAGCGTATTGAGGAAGTTCTGGAAGCCGAGCGTGATGGCGTGCTGTTCCTCCGCCGACTTGAGCCCGAAGTTTATGGAAGAGCAGATAAGCACGCCGCGGTATCCGCCGTCTTTCAATACGATGACGCCGTTCCGGATCTCTTTGACCGGAACGAATTGCTGGGTTGCGCCTGCCGGTTGTACCGCCATATCAGGATTCGCGGTTTGCGACGTCGCCGCCGGTCGGCTTCACGTCGAGCGACCAAGCAAGCTCCGAGAGCTTCCCGCTCGTGAGCCGCGGCGCGGCGCGCTTCGCCTCGGGTTCCGGCGCCGCCTCCGCTGTTCCCGGGGTTTTCGGCTCCTGGTGTTTCCAGAGGAAGAGCTTCGCTTTCGTGTAGTAATTGAACCCGGCCTCAAGCACCTCGACGAATGATTTCCCGTTCACCTTATAGAATGCGAGCGCAACGCCAAGGCCCCCCACGAGCGCCGACAGAATGAACGCAATGACGATCGGCAGATACGCAAAGAAAACGACGCAGAGGCCGGCCGCGCCGGCGAGATAGATGAACTGTTTCAGGGTCAAAGGCCCGATTATCTTGTCCTCGACCTCAATGAACTGCGGCACCTGGTATTCCATTGTCTTCTAGTATAGCAGTGCATAACGGAACGCGCGGAAAATAGTGGGTATATGATTCGGGAAGGCGGCCTGTTCTTTTGGCCGGAAAGGGGGACTCCATGGTTTGGGAATGCAGTCAGTGTAAAGCCGTGCGTTCATCTGGAGAGATCCAGGCGATACAGATAAACGGAAGGGTAATACTTTTTTGCAAAGATAAATTCCCGGGAGGTCGTCCGGGTTGTCTCTCCCGCTTCCTGGGATTGTACCGGTGGAACGTGCTCGAATACCGGCCCGTGACCGTCACATAAAGGAGGGGCTCCTCAACCCCCTCCTTTTGCTATTCCCCGCTGCCCTTGATGTCTTTCGTCTGGAGCGGGCTCTCTATGCCGGGCGACCATTTTGCATCGATCGCGCCGAATTTTTTCTCATACTCCTCTACCTGGTGCGACAGGCTCTGTACGAGGCGCTTCATGTGCTCGGGCGTGAGCGCGTACGCCTGTGCCGTTTCCCCGACGCTCATTATCATCACGAAATTTTCCGCCGAATGTCCGGCGAGCACGTTCTCGCAGAATTGTTTGGGTATTTTGTTGAAGTCCATGTGCACACTATATGCTTGCGCCAGCCATAAGTCCAAAAACAAGACGCCACCCGTAATTTCTACGAATGGCGTCAGCCGTCTTTCTTGCCCTTTCTCATCCGGGGCATTGAAAGGTCCCAGATACCGCGCTTTCCGTAATTCGCCGAGGGCAGTTTCCCGCCGCACAGTTTGTATACGGGACAGCGCAGGTGGATGTCCGCCGTTTGCGAACAGCGCACGCACAACGTACTGCCGAGCGTGTACGACGCCTGAGCGACGGCGAGCGGCCGCCATCCGTTGTCCGCGCACATCCGCCACAACCGCGGACGCGCTTCCTCGGCCAACCAGTTGCACCTGATGATGCCGCGGCCGGAAACGCCGCCGGTGATTATCAGAAGCCGCTGGAAGTGCACGTCGACCGGGAATGCGCCGGCGACGGTCCCCAGAATCCCGGCGTCTTTCAGGTAGAGCGCGAGCAGAGAGAGCAGTTTCGGTCCGTACCCGAGCAGTTGGTCGGTGCCGGTCTGCCTCTTGAGCTCTTTTTTGAGCGCCAGCGTCAGGTCGATGCTTCCTTCGGAGAAAATCGAGCGCGGGTCGCCGCCGAACAGCTCGTAGAGCGCCCGCAAACACGGCACCCAACGTTTCGCCGTCTCGACGGGAAGTCCGACTCTCTCCCGTATGAGCACCCGCGCCACGTCTTGCCAGGAAGTCTTGAGCGCTTCGCGGCGGTACAGCCATGGCTGATTCCTCCACAGCCGCGCATGGTCGCGATAGACATCCTCGGTTTTCTGCAGGCGATCGCCGAGCAGAGAAAAGAAGAGCCAGATCGCGAGTTCATCCGAACCGCGGATGATATCGGCAGGCTGGTGCTTTTCATGAGCGGCCTTGCCCGTGTTGTTCCGTGCAGCCTTGCCCAGCGGTGATTTAGCGAGGGTGCGGAGCACGTGCCGGATGCGTCTCCAGCGGAAAGTAGTATCGGTAGTGTCCAAAGACCGCCTCCTTCTAGTATGGAATTGCCCCAACCCTAGCAGAAGCGCGTGTTTGCTGCTAGGCGCCTACGGAGTTGCCCCGGTGATGAGCCCAAAGATCCAAAGGACCAGGTTGAAGAACGGCCCGGCAAAGACGTAGGAGAAGACGAACAGGAACAAGAGGAGCGACATTGCGCCGGCGTTCCGGAGTTGCTGCTCCATTTTGAGCAGGCCGGAGGAGAGGTGCCACGGGAGCGCGCTCCTAAGCGCAGTGAATCCGTCGAGCGGGGGGAACGGGATGAGATTGAAAAGGCCGAGGAAGAGATTGATGAAGGCGATGGTCGCCGCGAACGAAAGTGCGGCGGCATCAAGTCCGAACGCGGTGCTGTAACGCACGACGAGGCCGAATATGACGGCCAAGAGGAGGTTCGTCGCACTACCGGCGATGGCGACGAGCGTCTCGCCCCAGCGCTGGTTCCGGAGATTGTACGGGTTATATGGGACCGGCTTCGCCCAGCCGAACATAATGGGCGACTGCGTGAAGACGAGGAGTGCAGGCAGGATGATAGAGCCCATGAGGTCAATGTGCGGGAGCGGGTTGAGCGTGAGCCGTCCTGCGAGCCGGGCGGTGGGGTCGCCGAGCGAATTGGCGGCATAACCGTGCGCCACCTCGTGGGCGATGACGGAAAGGATAAGGACGATAAGCGTGAGCAATGTGGCCATATTTGCTGGTTTGGAAGCTTAATGTTACCATGCGACGACTATGGCACGAGCTTGCGAAATCACCGGAAAGACCACCCAGATCGGCGGGCGGTACTCTAACCGTACCCGCGCGACGCAGTTCAACCCCACCGGCAAGGTCCGCCGCAAGGCGAATCTCCAGAAGCGCCGCATTTACGTAGCGGAGCTCGGCAAGACCGTCATCGTGGACGTCTCTATGAAGGGCCTCAAGACTATCAAGAAGAACGGCGCCTACGCCGCACTCAAGAAAGCGAAGGCGATTTAGTGCGGGCCATTCCTTTACAGTAATTATTGTTACGTATATATTCCTGGAGCTAGCCAAGGCTAGTTGTCCTTTGTTGTCAAACCCCATCTGAACGCTCAAGGGCGGGAGGGTGGACTCTTGTGTACGCACAAAAGGAGATGTCATGAATGCATCAGTTATAAGCAGTCTGCGAATCGCGAGTCATCACCCCAAAAGCGACTCGATCCAAGGTAGCGGGCTTATGTACCAGGGAATCTTTTCGTGTGATTCCCTCTCAACGGGATTGCCCGCCGATTTCCTCGCCGGTGAATTCCTGCTGCGGCTGCCCGATGAAGAAAGGCTGGCTGTACTCGCGGAGACTTTCGTTCTCGCCGGTATGCACGGCAACGACGGCGCCGCGGCGGTCTTTCTGAACAACTTCCAGATATTTCTCCGCCATAATGAGCACTCCTTCGACCGTTCGGGGGTGCTCGGGAAAGAGAAGTACAAGAAGGAGTACGAGGAATCTCGTGCGGTGGGGGAACGGCTCTTTGGTGTAATACAGGATGCCTACTGGAAGCTCCCTCTCTATAGTTGGGACCCCGGGAAAGGAGACTTTCTCGTCCAAGTGAATCAGATGCGAAAAAGCAAGAAATTGGTATTCACGCTCATGTCGGAGCTGTGGAGTT
>JAJZRH010000047.1 GCA_021802795.1 bacterium | reverse complement strand
CGCGGCAATTCCTTAATCAGATGGCGAAGCCGGACGTGGACGAGATAGCGGGCCTTTCGCCGGCCATTTCAATAGACCAGAAGAGCCGTTCCAACAATCCGCGCTCCACCGTGGCGACCGTTACCGAGATTTATGACTACCTGCGCGTCTTGTACGCGCGCGCGGGCCAGCCGTACTGCATCCATCACGACGTGCCTATCGTGCGGCTCTCAAAAGAAGAGATGATAAAAATGGTGTTCGCGCGCGTGGAAGCGAAGCGCGCGGGGAAGAGCACGCAGGTGATGGGCGTCGCGGTAGACAAGACGGCGGTCACCATTTATGCACCGGTCGTCGTCGGGCGCAAGGGCGAGTACTACCAGCTCCTCTATGATCTTCTCGGCAAGGGATACGAGAAGGTCGTGGTGGACGGGAAAGTACATTCGCTCCGCGAAAAGATAGTCATGGAGCGCAACAAGGTGCACAGCATCGATGCGGTCGTGGATTCCATCTACGTGTCCGAGTTCGCGCGGTCCACACAGAGCGCCCGCGAGCGCCTGTCGGAGGCGCTTGAACTCGCGCTCAAACAGTCCGACGGACTGGTGAAGATCCAGCACGCCGACGGTTCAATCGAGACGCTTTCCTCAAAATTCATCTGCCCGGACGACGGCGCATCGTTCCCGGAAGTTGAGCCGCGCCTCTTCTCGTTCAACTCGCCGTACGGCGCATGTCCCGAATGCCACGGCCTCGGCACAGAGTCTCTCTTTTCTGAAGAGCCTTGTCCGGTGTGTGAAGGGAAGAGGCTTCGCCCCGAAGCGCTCCGCGTGTACCTCAAAGGCGCAAAGGAAAAAGGGCTGGGCAAGAACATCGTCGACTTCACGAACATGTCCATCCGCGAAGCAAAGGACTTCGTGGACTCCATCGAGCTTTCGGAAATGAAATTTGATATTGCCGCACCCATCCTGAAAGAGATAGACAGCCGCCTGACCTTCATGTTGAACGTCGGTCTCGACTACCTCACCCTGAACCGTTCGGCGGCCACGCTCTCCGGCGGAGAAGCTCAGCGCATCCGGCTCGCGTCCCAATTGGGGAGCGGGCGCACCGGCGCCCTGTATGTGCTCGATGAGCCGACCATCGGTCTCCATCAGCGGGACAACGACCGTCTTATCAAGACCCTGCTCACGCTCAAAGAGCTCGGGAATACCATTCTTGTGGTGGAGCATGATGAAGACACCATTTATGCATCCGACTACATCGTGGATATCGGTCCGGGCGCGGGCGTCCACGGCGGGAGAGTCGTCGCAAGCGGCTGGCTGGATGAACTTCTGACCGCGAAAGAGAACGAGAGCGGGTCCGTCACGCTTTCGTACTTGCGGCAAGAAAAAGAGATGCCGGTGCCGGAGGCGCGCCGCACGAGCGAGAAAGGCTCCATCAAAGTGCGCGGCGCGACGCTCCACAACCTGGTGAACCAGAATATCGATGTGCCGCTCGGAAAGCTTGTCTGCATCACCGGCGTCTCGGGAAGCGGGAAGTCCACCTTCCTCTACGACATTCTGCACCGCAACATTGCGGCGCGCTTCGCGAAGCGGGAAGCGAAGCTGGAACACATCAGCAGCCTGACCGGCACCGAATACGTAGGACGTGCGGTCCTCATCGACCAGTCGCCCATCGGGCGGACGCCGCGCTCTAATCCGGCAACCTACACCGGCGCCTTTACGCACATCCGCGACCTCTTCGCCGCAACCGCAGAAGCGCGCGCACGCGGCTGGAAGCCCGGACGCTTCTCGTTCAACGTGCCGGGCGGCCGTTGCGAGGCGTGCCAGGGCAACGGTTCCATCGCGGTGGAGATGCACTTCTTGCCGACGGTGTACGTGACGTGCGACATCTGCATGGGCAAGCGCTTTATGAAGGAGACGCTCGAGGTCACGTACCGCGGCAAGAATATTTACGAGGTGCTCCAGATGACCATTGAAGAGGCGGAGAAATTCTTCGGCGACATCCCCGCCATCAGCGAGCGGCTCATGAGCCTTAATGCAACCGGTCTGCAGTACCTCACGCTCGGACAGAGCGCCACGACGCTTTCCGGCGGCGAGGCTCAGCGCGTGAAGATAGCGAGCGAGCTCTACCGTTCGACGACGATGAAGACCATGTACCTGCTTGACGAGCCGACGGTCGGCCTTCACTACGAGGACGTGCGGAAACTTATCGAGATACTGCAGGAGCTGGTCGCGCGCGGCAACACGGTCGTGGTCATCGAGCACAACTTGGATGTCATCAAGAGCGCCGATCACCTCATCGACTTCGGCCCCGAAGGCGGCGCGGGAGGTGGTAAGGTGATCGCCAAGGGCACGCCGGAAGAAGTCGCCGACACAGCGGGTTCCCATACGGGCGAATATCTGGCGAAAGCGCTGCACCGCCATGCCCGCCACACTAAGGGAAAGGGCAAATAGCCGTCGTGTCAGGTACCATAGTGTGACGGGCCATGCAAAAAAGCGAACTGCGAAAAAGTAATCTGCCGGACGTACCGGGCGTGTACCTGTTCAAACAGGGCAGGAACGTGCTGTACGTGGGCAAGGCGACCTCGCTCCGCGATCGCGTGCGGAGCTACTTCGACGACGACCTCATTGCAACGCGCGGGCCGCGCATCGTGGACATGGTGACGAAGGCCGATCGCGTCGCTTTTGAGCCGACGCCGACCGTGCTTGAAGCGCTCGTGCGCGAGGCGGCGCTCATCAAGCAGTACCATCCGGCAGCGAATGTGGAAGGAAAAGATGACAAGAGTTTCCTCTACGCCGTCGTGACCGACGAAGACATCCCGCGAGTGCTTGCCGTGCGCGGGAAAGACATTGATTTTGAAAAATTGAAAATTGAAAATTGTAAATTGAAGACGGTATACGGACCATTTCCGTCGGGAGCACAGCTCCGCGAGGGTTTGCGGCTTATCCGCCGCATCTTCCCGTTCTTCGATACGCCGAAGCCGGTCGGGACGAAGAGCAAGCATCAGGCGACGAAAATAGAATTTAATACGCAGATAGGGCAGTACCCGCGCGGTTTTGACGCAAAAGAGTATCGCCGCACGATACGCAAGGTAATGCTTTTTTTGAGCGGCCGCGGAAAGGAGCTGCGCGCGGCGCTTGAAAAAGAGATGCGCGTCGCCGCGAGGGAAGAGCGCTTTGAAGATGCTGCGACGGCGCGGCGCGAACTGTTCGCACTCGATCACATCCAGGACGTATCGCTCATCAAAGACGAGCGACGCGACGACGAGCGTTCATCGGGGAAGCGTATTGAAGCGTATGACACGGCGCACCTTGCCGGTACGAACGCCATCGGCGTGATGACGGTCGTAGAAGACGGGGCGCCGGTGAAGAAAGAATATCGGACGTTCAACATCCGCGGCGTGCAAAAGAACGATGACATTGCATCGCTCAAGGAGGTGCTCACGCGCCGCCTGAACCATCCGGAATGGCCGCTCCCGGGCGCTATCGTCGTGGACGGCGGTCGCACGCAAAAGAAAGCGGCGGAAGCGGTGCTCGCCGAGGCGGGGGTGCATATAGCGGTCGCTTCGGTTGTAAAGGATGAACGACATCGCCCGCGCGAGGTCATCGGCGCCCGCGCGGCGGGCGTCTCCGAAGCGGACGCCGTGCTCGCGAACGCCGAGGCTCACCGCTTCTCGCTCGCGCGGCACCGCAGGGCTCGATCGCGTTCATTGCGAAAATAAGCAGGTGGCGTTTCTAGCGCCTGCCGCTCCCTGGTACAATAGACGGATATGCAAACTGTCGTCGGCGTACTGCGGGGAGGGCCGTCGCGCGAGCATGATGTCTCGCTCAAATCCGGCGCCGCAATGCTCGCAAATCTTCCCGAGGAACGCTACACCGTGCGCGACATCTACATCGGTCGGGACGGAATATGGCATTATCGCGGACGGTCTATCGAGCCCGAGCGCGTTCTGCGCCAGATAGACGTCGCGCTCATCGGGCTCCATGGCGAGTACGGCGAGGACGGCGAAGTGCAGAAACTTCTGGAACGGTTCGGCGTTCCGTACGCCGGTGCGGATTCTTTCGGTTCCTATATCGCCATGCACAAACTCATGGCGAAGGCGCGCGCACAGGAAGCCGGACTCCTTACCCCGGAATCTCGCTTTATTGAGCGCACCGAAGACAGTGCGGAAGCGGCGGGCGATGTCATCCGCAGTTTCCACCAGCCGGTGGTCGTAAAGCCCGTCGGCTGGGGTTCTTCCGTCGGCGTCTCCATCGTGGGCGGCTACGCACCGGTCTTGGGCGCCATCGAGCGACTCTTTGCCGACGGTGCGCCCGCAGTGCTTGTGGAGGAATTCGTCCGCGGAAGGGAAGCGACTGCCGGCGTGGTTGAGAACTTGCGCGGCGAGGCGCTCTACGCGCTGCCGCCCGTTGAGATCATCCCGCCCGAAGGCGACTTCTTCTCCTACGACGCGAAGTATTCCGGGGCAACGCGCGAGATCTGCCCCGGGAATTTCTCCCGCGTCATTTCCGAAGACCTCCGACATGCGGCAAGGGTGATGCACCGCGCTTTGGGGCTCCGCCACTATTCGCGGAGCGATTTTATCGTTGCGCCGAAGGGCATTTACTATCTGGAGACGAACACGCTTCCCGGCCTCACTACCGAGTCGCTCCTGCCCAAATCGCTTGCCGCCGTCGGCGTGCCGTTCCAGGATTTTCTTTCGCATCTGGTCAATCTCGCGCTCTCACGGTAAAGTCTCCGTAGAGTATCAGAATCGAAAACTTTGGTGGGCCCTTAGCTCAGTTGGTAGAGCACCTCATTTGCAATGAGGGGGTCAGCGGTTCGAATCCGCTAGGGTCCACCAAAGTTTTTGAGC
>JAJZRH010000046.1 GCA_021802795.1 bacterium | reverse complement strand
GAATGCGGTCGCGGCGCTCTCGGCTTCCGTTGCGGCGAATCCGCAGTTCGCAAATGCGCGCTACTTCCTCTCGGCGGTCTACGCCAAGCAGGGCGACATGACGAATGCGGTCGCGCAGATGCAGGCCATCTCGGACATGTCCGCAGACAATGCAAAGGCGATCGCCTCCCAGCTTGAGGCGCTCAAAGCGGGCAAGAATCCGTTCCCGGCGAACCTTCTGACCGTCTCTCCGGCCCCGGTGGCCTCGGCTCAGGCTCCCGCCAAGCAATAAAGAAAGGCGAAACGGCAGGAACGGAAAAGAGGCGCCCTCGGCGCCTCTTTTCCTATTCGCCTGAGGAAAGCAGTTAGAGTATTATAGAGCGATGGTTCGGCGCTTTCTAGAGAGTATCGGCGGGCCGATGCGCGCACTCACCCGCCCCGTACGCGGCCTGCATCAGGCCGCGTACTTGCTTGCCGCGCTCACGCTCGCATCCCAGGCGCTCGCGCTTTTGCGCGACCGCACCTTCGCCCACACCTTCGGCGCGGGGCAAACGCTCGACCTTTACTACGCCGCATTCCGCGTGCCGGACCTCGTCTTTGCGCTCGTTTCTTCGCTGGTGAGCGCCTATGTGCTCATCCCGCGCATCATCGGCATGGACAGGGAAGGGACGCGCCGCCTTCTCTCCGAGAGCGCGACCTTTCTCTTAGGCGTCGGCGGGGTCATCTGCATCGTACTCGCGGTCTTCATGCCGCAATTCCTCGCGCTCCTGTATCCCAACTTCGTTGTATCGGCGCAGAACGCCGAGTTCGTGTTCTTGGCGCGCTTGCTCCTCCTTCAGCCGATCCTGCTCGGACTTTCCGGCGTTCTCGGGAGCGTAACGCAGGTGCACCGGCGCTTTACTCTTTTTGCGCTTTCGCCGGTGCTGTACAACCTCGGCATCATCATCGGTACGGTCTTTTTCTATCCGCTCTGGGGGCTCCCGGGAATCGGGTGGGGCGTTCTTATCGGCTCCATCGCATACCTTGCCGTGAACTTGCCGGTCGTGATCGAGGCGGGCGTTCTGCCGCGTTTGCGCATGCCGACGTTCGCGCTCATGGCGAGCGTCGTGCGGGATTCCATTCCGCGTTCGCTTGCGCTCGGCATGGGTTCGGTGACGGCGCTCTTCCTCACCGCGCTCGCGTCCCGGATCGGCACGGGTGCTATTTCCGTCTTCACCTTCGCGAGCAATCTTGAGGCGGTCCCGCTTGCGCTCATCGGTTCATCCTACGCTGTTGCGGCATTCCCGGCGCTTTCCGAAGCATCGGGAGCGGAACGGCGCGATGAGTTCACCCAAATACTCTCTTCAAGCGCGCGGCACATCATTCTCTGGTCGGTCGTCTCGCTCGGGCTCATCGCAGTGCTTCGCGCGCATATCGTGCGCGTTATCCTCGGCACGGGCGCCTTCGATTGGAATGCGACCCGGCTCACTGCCGCGCTCCTCGCCGTTCTTGCGGTCGGCCTTGTTGCGCAGGGGCTTGTGCTCCTCTTCTCGCGCGCGCTCTATGCGGTGCATCAGTCGTGGCGGCCGCTCTTGTATCAGATCGCCGGCGGCGCGCTCACGGTGGTGTTTGCCCTCGCATTCCTCAATGCGGGGAACACAGCGTTCCCGTCGGCGCTCGCCGCATTCTTGAAAGTGGGCGACGTTCACGGCACGACTATCCTCCTCGTCGCGCTTGCGGCGACCCTCGGCCAGATATTCCTTGTCATACTCTCTTTGCTTGCGCTCCGGAGCGTTTCTCCCGGGCTTGCGCGCACCCTCGGGAAGCCGCTCTTTGACGGCGTGCTTGCGGCCGTTGCCGGAGGAGCTGCCGCGTACGGCACGCTCCTTCTTGAAGGCGGTATCGCGCCCCTCACCACGCTGATGTCAGTCTTCCTGCAAGGACTTGCGGCCGGTGTCGCGGGCCTCATCGCCGCCGCACTTGCGCTCTACATCGTTGAGAACGAAGAATTCCGCATTGTGGTTGAGGCGCTCGACAAGATCGTGCGCACGCACACGGGACGCTCCGCACTCCTCGCACCGTCCGCCGAGGACCCGATACAGCCATGAATCAGGACCGCATCAGGAATTTTTCCATCATTGCGCACGTCGACCACGGGAAGTCGACGCTCGCAGATCGCTTGCTTGAGCGCACCGGCGCCATCCCCGAGCGCCTCATGCGCGACCAGGTATTGGACCGCATGGACTTGGAACGCGAGCGGGGCATTACCATCAAAATGCAGCCGGTGCGCATGCAGTACCGCGATTATGTGCTGAACCTCATTGATACGCCGGGGCACATCGATTTCTCCTACGAAGTTTCGCGCGCGCTTCATGCGGTGGAGGGCGTGCTTCTTCTTGTGGACTCCACGCAGGGAGTGCAGGCGCAGACGCTGACGACGCTCGCGATGGCGCAGGCGCAAGGGTGCGTCATCATTCCGGTCGTGTCCAAAATAGATTCGCCGGCCGCGCGCGTCGCCGAGGTCTCAGCCGAGCTCGCGAAGCTCGTGCGCGTGCCGGTGGATGACGTGCTTGCCGTGTCGGGGAAGACGGGGGCGGGTGTCGCCGAGCTCTTGGAAGCCATTGTGGAGCGCGTGCCCCCGCCGCCGAGGTTATCAAGGAGCGAAGCGACTATGAAAACCCAAGTGGGGTCGCGTAGCGAGCCCCCGCACGACTCATCGCCGGCTCACGGCGATGAACCGCGCGGACTCATCTTCGATTTTTCGTATTCCACGCATCGCGGGGTCGCCGTATATCTGCGCGTTTTTGACGGCACGTTCAGGAAAGGGCAGCCGCTCGTTTTCCATGCGGCGGGGAAAGAGTTCATTGCGCTTGAGACGGGTATCTTTACCCCCGGTGAGACGCCCGCTGATTCTCTCTCGGCGGGTGAAATAGGCTATATCGTGACTGGCATCAAGGAGCCGGGCGTGGTGGCGGTCGGCGATACCATCGGCGCGGCAAAAGGCTCTCTGCCGGCTTTGCCGGGCTATGAGCGGGTCCGGCCGGTCGTCTGGGCCTCCGTCTACCCGGAGAGCCAGGATGATCTGCCGCTCTTGCGCAAGTCGCTCGAACGCCTGCGGCTCTCCGACTCGTCGCTCTCCTTTGAAGAGGAATCCTCCGGCGTGCTCGGGCGCGGGTTCCGGTGCGGTTTCCTCGGCCTTCTCCACTTGGAGATAGTCACGGAGCGCCTGCGTCGCGAATTCAATCTCTCGCTCATCGTCACTATTCCGACCATTTCTTATGTAGTCACGAAGACGAACGGGGTGCGGGAGACCATTTACACGCCGGCGAAATTCCCCGAGTTCGGCGACATAGAGAAGATAGAGGAACCGTGGGCGAAGGTCATCATCATCACGCCGCCGGACTCGGTGAGCGCGCTCGTGCAGATGCTCTACGACCACGAGGCGCAAACGACGGCGACCGAGACGTTCGGGGACGGCCGCATTGAGCTCACCATCGAGATGCCGTTGCGGGAACTCATGCGCGGTTTCTTTGATAAATTGAAGAACATCTCTTCGGGTTATGCGTCGCTTTCCTATGAGATACTTCCCGAGCGGGAGGCGGATGTCGTGCGGCTTGATGTGCTCGTCGCCGACGAGCCGGTCGCCGCATTCGCGCGCGTGGTCGCGCGCCGCCGCGTGGAGGAGGAAGCGGAGAAAATGGTGGAGAAGCTTCACGGGCTTCTGCCGAAACAGCTCTTCGTCACGAAGATACAGGGCAAGGCGCTCGGGCGCATCATTTCTTCAAGAACGCTTTCCGCGATGCGCAAAGACGTTACGGGGTACCTCTACGGCGGCGATGTCTCGCGCAAGAACAAACTGCTTGATAAACAGAAGCGCGGCAAGAAGAAATTGCTTGAGCGCGGGAAAGGGAAGGTGAACATTCCCGAAGAGGTCTTCATGAAGATGGTGCAGTCCTCGGCCGAGTAGCCAGCTACGACCCGGGTGCGGCGATTTTTGAGTACGGAATATTTTCCTGTTGGAAAATTTCCTCCTGCTCGGCTCGTCAGCCTGCGCAGAGCCTCAAAAATCGCCGCACCCGGACCTCCGCGGTATACTGGGGCCATGCGCGCGCAGCAGTGGCGGAAAGGGGTTCTTATCGGCGTACTATTGCTCGCCGCGTTTTGGCTCGTGTCGAATATCTGGGGGCTCGCAGGCAAGGCGCATGTAGCGGTGTCCCAGGCGAACGACGCGAAGTGGCAGTACGAGGAACTGGAGGCCAGGAAGGCGACGCTTGCGGCGAATCTGGCCGCCCTGGATACGGCGCGCGGCAAGGATGCGGCTATCCGGACCGCTTTCGGGGTTGCGCGGCCCGGGGAAGAGGTTATCGTAGTGGTGCCGCCGGCGACGGCGACCCCCACCACCACGCCGTCCTGGTGGGAAAAGTTCTTGAGTTGGTTCTAGATTTGCGAGTGTAGTTTAGTGGCAGAATAGGTGCTTCCCAAGCACTTGGCGCGGGTTCGATTCCCGCCACTCGCACAGTTTAGTTAGTGGTAGAACCGGCTTCCCTACGGAAAACCGATGAAATTCGCAATCGAATTTCATTTCCCAAGCAATAAACGCGAGTCCGATTCCCGCATCTCGCACTAATTGTTCCTGTGGATAACTCGGCGTGGTATACTTGCACTCACCGAGTAATAAAAGAAACATGGATAAAAAAGTCACCATTTACAGCACGCCGACCTGCCATTTCTGTCAGATGACCAAGGATTTTCTCAAAGAAAAAGGGATCGGCTACACCGATTTCGATGTCGCTCACGACCTGGCGAAGCGCCAGGAAATGATACAGAAGTCCGGCCAGATGGGCGTACCGGTCATCTTCGTCGGCGACGAGATGATCATCGGTTTCGATAAGGAGAGGCTCA
>JAJZRH010000045.1 GCA_021802795.1 bacterium | reverse complement strand
TTTTACCAGCACAGGGAGCTGAACGACATGCGGATAATCCAAGACGCACGCCGTATGAGGCAGGAGGGATATGTACCGTCGTACGTCACTCACTTCCTCCGCGAACGCGTGTATCCCAAAATGCTGATCGTGAATAATGACCAGAAGGTAAAATGAAAAGGAGCTGCTGATAGGACATCAGCAGCTCCTTTCTTTTCGTCTCTCCCGAAGCAATTCAAGCCTAACCGCCGACCACGGGACTCGGTACTGCAAACGGCTGCACCGTACCGATGGCGGTTATGGTAAAACTAGCTCCTATATTTTTGTTTCCGCTTATCGCATTACTGAGACCAGCGAGCAACTGCAGCAATGCGCCGCTCTGATCCGCGATGCAAGCCGACATCGGCACGATGGTTTCAGCACCTCCGTTGGCCCTCACGACAGTCCATACGTGGCCGGCAGTGTTGGCAAAATTACAGGTGCCGTCCTCGCGCAAACGTACTGTCGGATTCGTCGCCATTCCCCAGAATTGTTGTGCAAATCCCAGCAAAGGAGGGGTACTCCTCCCCTGCGAGGCATACCACTTCCCGAGTTTTACGTAGGTGTGGGTACCGATATACCTTTCCACCCATGGAGTAGTCGTTTCCCAATTGTCCGCACTGTACACATTGCCGGAAATCGTCATTGATCGCCCTCCGCCATGGGTAACTTCGGTGTAACTGTAGTTAGTGAGCGATTCCAATCTGGCGAGCGAAATATTACCCGGAAGAACCGCAGTGCTCGGCGCAGTGCCTGAGGATCCGTTTTGTACGCCGATCGCGCTCGTGCCGGATTGCACGGCGTTCTGTGCGTTTTTAAGAAAGAGACCCAGAAAGACGACGAATAAAATACCGAAAATGACCGATAAAGGCTGACGTACTGCCGTCCCAAATCCGGTCCCTTTCCGCATTTGGCTGACGAGCGTCGTGATGAGCAGCACCACAGATATCGTGCTCGCGGCAAGAAAAGAATATTGCATGAATCGCAAAAAGAATACGGGTAAGCCTCCAGTATATCAAAACTCCATTCCCACTTCATGTCTGTGCACTGTCTAGTAAACCAATTCGACGCTGACGGGTGGCCATAGTGGACAATTCGGCATACCATAGGCGACATATGAAAATCGTCATTTGGGCGGTCCTGGGCGCGCTCGTCGGGTGGGTAGCCACCATGCTCGTCGGGGGCGGGGGAGGATTATTCTGGGATGTCATCGTCGGCGTTGCCGGAGCTGTCATCGGCGGATTTGTCATGAACCTGATCGGGTATCACGGTATCGGCGGACTCGATATTCTCATAGCGCTTTCAAGTGCGCTCGTGCTCATCGCCACGGTACGAGCGGTGCGTAAGGCGGGAAGCAGACCGAATTGAAATAATGAAGAAGCCCCGCAAGAAGCCCTGCTTTTTGCGGGCCTTCTTGCGGGGCTTGCGTTTGATTGAGTCCCAAAGGGATCTCCAACATTTTTGACAAAGGTCGTGATTTTTGTCGGGAGTGCCACGCCACCCCTTGCGTCTCGACCTCACTTTGATCCGTCGCCCGCATTCGCACCATTTGCTCATGAGAGCCTCCCAAGGAAGTATCCGTTTAGAACATACAACTTTCACTGCGGTAGTCAAACTCCTCAAGCGCGGCACTGCTCGTGCAGTCAGCCCTTGTTTGTATCGTGTGGCGGCGGTCGTTCTCTCCAGATAAGGGGTCCAAGATTCAAAAGTTCCGGCAAGCGGTTCAGATAGGGGATATAGGGGAAGAGAATGAATGTGAGCATAATGAACCCGAGGATAAACGCGGCATCCCGATCGCCGTATAAATTGTTCGGCAGATTAAAAACGCTGTTGACCACGGCAAGCGGCAAGAGCCACCACGAGCCGGGCGGGAGCTTCCATACGCTTCCGGTCTCATCTTTAGTCATACCCCATTGGGCGGTATCCATGGTGAGTGTTGCGGCTTTCGCTTCCGGAATGCCCATGTCCACCAAAAAGCGCAGAGTATACGTGTTGTTGATGCTCGGATTTTCTTGATCGAGAAGCGACTCATACAATCCGCTTTGCGCTATCGGCATAAGCGTATCGAGCATCGCAATGACGGGGTTCGTCGTGTTCGCGGAGAAATCCATACTCGTGGCACCAACGTACTGTTGTGCTCCTTGGATATCGGCCTTTTGAAGAGTGGTTGACGCGCTGATAAACGCGCTCCACGCGTTTGGTTTTTTACTGTTTGCCAGGTACTGCTCGTAGGGCGTCACGACGTAGACCTCTCTGGTATCGAAGGTGTAGGGATCGATGGAGTCGAAATAGGTTGCAGTGTCTGATGTGCGGGTAAATTCTTGCAGAAGCGTCGTCGCGACAAGACTCGGGTCTTGCCGAGCGATATCCGCAATGCGCACTGCCGGTACGTACGGCGAATGGAAGAAGAATGCAAGTGCGAGAATAAGCGCAACGAGCGCCCCGCCGCGGATAAAGAGGATGCGATGGTCCGCGGGAACCATCGTGTACGAAATGTCTTTGCGGTAGGGGCGCGCGATGCCATAGGTGCGTTCAAGTAGGTAATGAGCAAGAAAGAGTACGAGTATCGTGAGCGGAATAATGGCGATATGGATCACGAGCGTTTGCGTGTAGTTGAGCGGGTTAAGCCAGTAGCCGAGATAGGCGCCGTTCCAAAAGTCTGCTCCGGAAACTGCCCGGAATTGAGAAGAAAAATCACCGCGCAAGCCGTAGCCGAATTCAGTCTGGATAAGCACCAGACAAAAAATAATCGCTCCGAAGACCCACACCATCCTGCGCGGCGCGCGGAAGCCGCTTGTCGTAAATCCGACGAGAACGTGGAGTAGGAGGATGAATATGAAAGCCTGCACCGTCCACAGATGCACGCTCCGGAGGAAAATGCCCCATGGATTCGTAAGCCACCACGTCTGACCCATGAATGCCATCGTGATGCCGGTAACGGCGAGTAGTACCAGGCACGTAAGCGCCAGGAAGCCGAGCGAATAGAATATCTTGTTGCCGTAGGAGGGCAGCCGGTGGAAATACACCTTGTCCCGAAGCGTTTTGAGAGCGTTGGTATGCGGACCGTATTGCGGAGACTCTGGTCCCTCGTCCATGGCTCTACCATAGCACGTGCACCAAGAGCAGGAATGATCCGTGATACACTTCACGGCTATAGCAGCCACCTAAAACGATTAGTCACCCATGGTTCACTCGCATATCTACATCAAAAAACTGGATGAGCAGGACGGGTATACCGTCTGGCTCGTAAATGGCGCACTGGTTCGCAAAGAACTCGATGAGAACTTCGTCGAATATGACTACCACGGTCACTTTCGTTTTATTCCGGAAAAAGAATTTTGGATCGATGATGAAATGTCCGGAAAAGAATACCACCTGTACATCAAACGCCTCCTCAAAGAAGTCTCGTTTCTGAAAGAGGGGGTAACTGTCGCGGAAGCCGCTCATAAGGCCGACGCTTTTGAGGAAACGCTCCGACAGAACGGGAAACGCATGCAAAAGATTCTCACTTCTCAAAACCAAGAGATGCTCCGCCGCTCTCTCAAGAAAGAGAAGCTTAAGGAATACAGCAGCGCGGTAAGCGTGTGGCTCGTCGACGGGCCTCTCGTCAGGAGCGTATACATGCTCGGGTACGCCGAAGGGGGACACGACGTAGTGTATGCATGGATTCCAAAAAATGAGATTTGGCTCGAAGAATCTCTCAAGACGGAGGAGCGTGCCTTTATCGTGCTGCATGAATTGCATGAGCGGTACCTCATGCTCTCGCAAAAAATGTCCTATGCGAACGCGCACCACGGAGCGACTATCATCGAAGATCATTACCGGGAGAACAGGAAAGGGCTCGAGGAACGCATCCGTGAAGAAATAAAAAAGAACGATTCGGTCTCGGGTGATGCGTTGGACAAGTAACACGATATAAAACAATAACGGGAGCATAAAGCTCCCGTTAGAAATGTACTCTCTTTGTTATTTGAACTTGAAACTTAACTGCCGCTGCAGGTGTCGCGTTCCGCGGGATTTCCTGCCGCTCCGGAGCCCGCATTCTCGCAGCACGCTTGCGCGATGCGCGAGATACTCGCTCGTCCCAAGACTGTATTGCTTTAATACGTCATCAACGGCTTTCTGCATCGTCCCGCCGTTCTTACGGCGTCGCCTCGCAGCTTCTGTCGCAAGTGCTTTGATGTCCATACGAACCTCCTCACCAGTGGGTGCGTCGGATTATACCGCAGTAACCTGCGTTTGCCACGCGTCCTACACGAGCGTTTAGCAGGTGACGCAGAGTCCGGCAGCGCGGCGCGCTGAAAAGTACAAGCCGATCGCCACGATAACGAGCATGACGGCGATAATTCCGGACTGATTCGCGGCGACAAAAAGCGCGCCCCCGCCAAGGCCGAGTACGCCGAGCAGGATGCCGATACCGCATCCGCAGGAAGCGGCTGCGAGCACACCGCCGGTGAGCGAGGCGATGAGGCCGATGCCGCTTTCTCCGGCGGCACGGAGGCCTTGCGTCCGGGAGCGTCGAAATGCAAAAAGCTCAAATGACAGCAGCACGCCGGTCATAAGCGCAAGAGTGACAAGCAAAGCGTAGTTGAGCACAGTCATTCGGGAAAGTTCGAATGCGAGCGTGTTGCCGGGGACAAGCCACACAGGCACGAGAAGATACACGCCGAAAAACACGAGTGCGCCGCCCGCTGAGATAATCCCGTATGACGGGTTCCGAAACACGCTCACACTGGCGCGAAGCATCGTACGCATTTCAAGTCCGTATCTTTTGCATTTTTCTAACATGAAACTACGTGCCCTTCATTATATATGCTCACCATATAAACAAGATAAGATTCCAAGTTTTTTTAGTATATTCCGTATACGCGCTTCCAAAGCGCTTTTTCAAAGCGATTTCC
>JAJZRH010000044.1 GCA_021802795.1 bacterium | reverse complement strand
GCAGATAACGAAGAGACACTGGATGGCGGCGGGCATCGGTTTTGTTGTGGCGGTTGCGGCATTTTTCGGATGGTCGTACCGGGCGCAGGCGCCCGTGCCCCAGGACGCAATTGATACCGCCACATCTCCCAGCGGGCCGACGGCGACAACGACGACTGTCTCTGTCGGACCGTTTCCGATAAACGCCGCCGATACTCCGGTGGTGTGGTCGTTCAGAGGAACGTACGCCGGGAACGAGACGCTCACCACGCAGGCGAATGCCGATATCACGCATCTTACCGGTCTTATAGGGAAGGGACAGTATGACAACTACGACCTGTATAACGGCATCGCGAATGACTACAGCTCACTTGGCGACGGCAAGACGGCGTACCAATACTACAATCGTTCTATTCAGGTGCATCCGGCGAAAGGGCTCGCTTATGCGAATCTTGCGCATCTATTTGACCAGCTTGGCGCATATCAGACTGCTGCCGATGCGTATGCGAAAGCGGTTGCCGTTGAGCCCGGGATGCTTGAGTATCATATTGAACGGCTCACCTATCTCACGCGGCAGTTTCCGAAAGAGACTGCGCGTGTCACTGACGCATTCGCAGCCGCAACAAAACAGTTCGGCGATACTGCAGCAGTCCTTCAGGTTAAGGCACAGTGGTTTACCGCTGAAATGCGCTACGCGGACGCCATTACTGCGTGGGAACAAGTGAAAGCGCTCTCTCCAGGCAGAGACACTTCCGCGATTGACGCCGAGATAGCGCGACTCACGGCAAAACTACAATGAATCGCATCGAGCGCGCCTATCCCTGGATACTGCTTGCTCCCGTTCTTCTTCCGGTCGTCATTTGGGGAGGTTTCATCTACCCCTATCTCGTCCCGAAGACGCTTCTTTTTTACGCGCTGTCCTTCATCGCCGTTTCCGCGTTCGTAGTGCTTGCGGCATACGGCAAAGCGTTTTATTGGGGACGGCTTGCGCGGCCGGAATCCTGGCTACCGGCCCTCTTGCTCGCGCTCGCGTACGGCGCGAGCCTTGCCGGTATCGATTTCTATCGGAGCTTCTGGAGCTTGTTCATCCGCGGCGACGGGCTCCTGATGCTCACCTGTGCGGTCGGGAGTTACTATCTCATCCTGCTCGACGCCGACCGGACATTCTTCACGCGATTGATGCAAGCGGCCGCCGGTATCGGGAGCATCGTGGCGCTCTACGGCATCATTGAATGGGTACTCGGCGGCGGCCGTATCGGGAGTCTCCTGGGGAATGCCGCGTTCTTTGCCGGCTATCTCGGCATCTCGTTCTTTGCGACGCTTATCGCGGCGGCCGAGGTCCCGCGCGGTTGGCGGAGGGCGGCGTATCTGGGCGCCGCGCTGCAGGTCATTGCCGTTATTCTTACTGCAACGCGCGGCACCATGCTCGCGTTTGCGGCCGCCGCTGTTGTCGGCCTTATGTACGTTGCGTTTATGGGAGAAGGAAGGCGGCGTGCGTGGTCGGCCAGCGTGCTTCTCGCGCTGACAGTATTCGGGGGATTGTTCTTTGCATTTCGGAATCAGCTCGCGCACGTGCCGTTCGGACCTGTCGCCCGCGTTGCCTCTATCGGCATGAGCGATCCGGACGTCGCCAGCCGTCTCTTCATTTGGAAGAATATGGTGACCGAGATAGGGAAGAGCCCGTGGCTTGGCATGGGCGCCGAGCACATTGATGTGCTGTTCAATCGTTTCTACGATCCAACGCAGATATCTGAACAATGGTTCGACCGGTCGCACAACGCGTTTCTTGACTACGCCGCGCAGTACGGCGTTGGCGGACTTCTGCTCTACCTCTCGCTCATCGCGTCATTCCTTACCGCCGCTTTGCGTCTGGCTCGCCGCGGCGAGCGCCGCACTGCGGGGATCGTCGCACTCCTCGCGCTGGTGTACGCCGTCCAAAATTTCTTCGTGTTCGATACGATATCGTCCTTCTGGCTCATTCTCGCGCTCCTGTCCGCCATAAGCGCGTATTCGTTCTCCGAAACGCGCCTTGAGACGCTCCCGCTTCCGCGATGGACGCGCACCGCGTCCCTCGTCTTCGCGCTCATGCTTATCTACGGCGTCATCCCCGCAAGCGTGCGTCCGGCGCTCGCGGCGTACGATCTCGCCTCGGCATACAAGTATCAGCTCGTCGATCCCGAGAAGGAGGTGGGCTACCTTTCGCACGGCGTGGCGCTCGGGACCTATGGCGATATGGAATACGGCTATGAGGCATACGATATGTATGCGAATGTCCAAGCCGCCGCGCTTACCGGTCAGGCGCGTATTGACGCATATCAGGCGGCGCTCGCAATCCTTTCGGCGAATTTCGATCGATATCCCTATGACGCACGTACAGCGCTCTATCTGGCGCAGGTGCTCTCACTCGTCCCGCCGGGCGCCGACGCTGACGGGGCGCTCCTTTCTTCCGCGCTCGAACGCGCCATACGTCTCTCGCCCAGGCGTTCGCAGTCTTGGTACATTCTTGCAAATCTCTCCATCAGCAACGCGAACGCGTATCCGCCGAAATCGGCGGAGCGCGTCGCCGGCTATGCGGCCGCCCGCGACCTTCTCACGCGCTATATCGCGCTCGTCCCGACGAGCTCTCTCCCGCACTTCGTGCTTTCGCAACTCTTGTATGCGTCTGGAGATGTCGAAGGAGCGAAAGAGGAAGCGGCGAAAGGAAAGCAGTATTATACGAGCGACCTTGAAACGGCGAAGCGTGCGGCGAGTTATTATGAGAACACGCTCGACCTCCCGAATGCGGCGTTCTTCTTGGCGGAGGTTGTCCGGTTGGATCCGGCAAATGCGGCGGCGAAGAGCGACCTTGAAAAAATACGGGCGTACCTGTCCCGTTAGAAGTCCAATGCGCGCACGACGTTTGTCGGCGAGATCTTGACCGCAGAAAGTAATTAGTTTGCTACTATCACTGGTATGGGAACTTCTAATGGGATGAACAATCAAAGAGATAACGACCGAAGAGCTCGCGAACGGCGGATGCTCCCGTTCTTCGTTGAGTTCGTTAAATTCGCTACCGGGTTTGCGGCCATCATTGCCGCCGCGCTGTTCACGCTCCACGTTGCGAGCGCCGCGATGCCCTAGTTGCGCCCGCCCCCGTTTCTGGTAGAGTGCTTTTTGTACGAACCGAAGACAGTGGGCCGAAGGTCCCGAGCGCAAGCGAGGGATATTCTATAAAGTCCTGCCGAGGCGAGACCCTCTCGAGTTATTCGAGATAACCGGTCGAACTCTCCTTTATTTCGTTCGTACGGAAAACCGTATGGCAATATCAAAAGACAAGAAGCGCGCGATCATCGCGAAATTGAACGACGCCTTCGCGGAGGCGAAGTCGATAGCGTTCGTCGGCTTTTCCAAGCTGACGGTCAAGGACGTTTCGCGCGTGCGGAGCGAACTGGCGAAAGCCGGCGTGAAGTACTATGTCGCGAAGAAAACACTCATCAAGCGTGCGCTCGACGAGCGCGGCTATGAAGGCGAATTGCCGGCACTGCCCGGCGAGGTCGCGGTCGCATGGACGACCGATGACGTCATCGCGCCGTCGCGCGGCGTCTATGAGCACGGCAAGAAGCTGAAAGGAGCGCTCGCGCTCCTCGGCGGCGTGTTCGAGGGAGCGTTCATGGATGCCGAGAGGATGACCGCTATCGCGACCATCCCGTCCATGCTCGTCCTGCGCGGCATGTTCGCGAATATCATTAATTCACCGCGCACGCGCTTTGCGATCGCGCTTAGTGAAGTAGCTAAAACGAAACAATAATTATGAACCAGGAACAGATCATAGAGGCAGTTGAGAAGATGACCGTTCTTGAGCTGAATACGCTCGTGAAGGCCATCGAAGAGAAGTGGGGCGTGTCCGCGGCGGCAGTCGCCGCTGCCGGCCCGGCCGCCGGTGCTCCGGCGGAGGAAGGGAAGTCGACCGCAGATGTCGAACTGACCGACGCTGGTGCGAGCAAGATCGCCGTCATCAAGGTGGTGAAGGAGGCGCTCGCGCTCGGCCTCAAAGAGGCGAAAGACCTCGTCGACGGCGTACCGTCGATGCTCAAGACCGGCATGAAGAAGGAAGATGCCGCGGAGCTCGCGAAGAAGCTCACGGATGCCGGAGCGAAAGTCACTTTGAAATAAGCGAAGCGCTTTTCAAAGTGACCCCGCACCTTGCCGGACGAGCACGCGCCGGATAGGCAGATGTAGTGCGAGTCCGCAGCAAGGCAAGGTGCTGGGGGTGACTCACAAAACACGCAACAAAAACGCGTTTTCGCCAAGGGCGGAAACGCGTTTTGCGTTTTATCGCGCCAGCCTCTACACTCTCTGCTATGGATCCCGTTAGAAATCGCGGACGCGAAAGATACCCCTTCTCGAACGGGGCTGGAACGGGATGCACTAATCGGATAGGGTACGGCGTGATAAGCACGTCCGCGTCCTATTTCTAACGGGATGGAACTGCTCGCCAAGATATTCGGCTCAGATGCCCGTTTGAAGACCCTCCGACTGTTCATGTTCAACCAGGATTCCGCGCTTTCGCTCGCCGAAGTCGCCGCGCGCACGAAGCTTACGAAAGACGCCGCTCGCCGCGAGATTGCCGTGCTTTTCACCGCCGGCCTCCTCCGTAAAAAGGGAACTTCCTTCCCGGTGCGTTACCAGGTGAATCCGAAGTTTGAGCACCTCGCGGCGCTCGATATGTTCATCCGCGAAACGACGAACGTGCGCCCGCAGAGCATCCTGCAGTCGCTCCGCCGCGCGGGGACGCCCCGGCTCGTCGTGCTTTCCGGGCTTTTCTCCGGCATCCACGAGCCGCAGATAGACCTGCTCGTTGTCGGCGACGCCCTCGACGAGCGCGCGCTTGCAAGCGCCGTGCGCACGCTCGAGGCCGAGCTCGGCCGCGAGATACGGTACGCCTCGTTCGCCACGGCGGATTTCCGGTATCGCCGCGGCGTCTACGATCGCCTGCTCCGCGACGTTTTTGACTATCCACACCGCATTCTTATCGACAAAATAGGGC
>JAJZRH010000043.1 GCA_021802795.1 bacterium | reverse complement strand
GCACCGCCTGTGCGAGCTCGTTATCAAGCATCCAGTAGCTCTCATTCTTATCGAGCGGCATCATGCCCGCCATTGTACTACGTCGCGTCAGCCTCCTATTGACCGAACGACTTCCTCCATGTTCGGGAAATACTTCTCGAACGCTCGGTCCACTATCGAGACATCTTCTGCAATGTCCTGCATCTTCCTCAGTCCCGGGAAGTATCGTTCCACGACCAGATCCACCAGGCGTTCCTTGCGCCAGTGCGGCAGCTGATGCAGATCGATAAGGTATTGGACTGCCAGGTGTACCACCTCGTGGACCACTATTCCTTCGATTCCGCCCCGAGGCCGCGCCGACACCTTCACTGTCACTTTATTTAAATTCGGATCGTAACTTCCTCCAACTCCATATTTCGTCAGCACGACGTTATATTCGTCCTCCAAATGAAACGTCGGCTCTTCTTTCATTCTTCCAAATCCTCGGTGGAGAGCCTCCCATTCTTTCTGCAACGTCGCGGCGTGCTCGGCATAGCTGGCAGCGGCATACTCATGCTCCACCGCCCGCATAACCTCTTCGTCGTCCGATTCTTTGGTTATGCCTCCGGGAAGATCGACGCGGTAGCCTTCTTCCTGGTACCACGAGAGCCTCTCCAGCGTATCCCGCACTCGCCGTACTTCTTGCTTAGCACTGTAGGAAATATCGAGCCTTGGAAGATATCCATCCGCCATGCGGCCATGGTAGCACCTTGGTTCGGCGATATCATGCAAATAAAAAAGGGGCGACACTGGGTCGCCCCCCGAGTTCACGCCCAACCGGGCATGATTGCCGTCTAGTCGTCGGGGCAGCAATCGCAAATCAGGTTGCCCTTCCGCTTGCAGGAGTGCTCTTTCAGGCCCCTTGCTTTGCAGTCGCACGTTTCCGCACGGGAGATCCCCGTGTATCCGCCGCGCTTCTGCTTCGGTTTAACGCCGTTCCGCTTGAACCGCTGAGCCATGAAGCTTGTCGTCATGATGACACCTCTTTCTGTTGCCGATCGACTTCACAGGAAGTAACACCCTGGCCCCCTTGTAGAGCCAAAAAATGCGACATCCTGCACCGCAACTGCCCCAATCGGAGCAGCCCCCGCATCGCGCCCCCGGAGGAGCGCTCGCAAGTTCGTAGAACTTCCGAATGTCGGGAGAATCGCGCCAGGCGCTCATCTCTTCGAGAGTCCGGAAATCCTTCCCGTATTCGCCGATCGGATGATCGTGCATGTGATTGCACGCAAGCACCCGACCGCCGGGGTCGAAGACAATGCCGTTCCCCATGAGGAGTTGGCATCCCGCTACCGCGTGCCCCTCGGCGTGGGCTTTTGACAGAAAGCCCTCGCTGAAATGACACTGCGGAAAGGTGACATTTAGGTCGAATGCCACCCCTGTTTCCTTGAGCGACGGGTACATCGTCCGTTCAATGAACGGGACGATCTCTCCGGGAAGCATGCTGTCGTCGAACGAGACGTCCTTCGCCGTGACGACGGGGCGCTCGAACGAAAACGTGAAGCTCGACGCGCCGCATTCTCGTATCAGGCGGAGCATGGCTTCCCAGCCATCGACTACGGAGCGACTGACTGTGACCGAGACTTGGTGTTGCATGCCGCTCGCTTCCAAGTTCTCGATCGCCCGCATGACTTTGCCGAACATGTGCTTTCCGTCGCACTTGTTCGCATAGTCTTCTTCGGAAGCGCCCTTGAGCGACGTGGAGACGGATTTCAATCCCGCCTCCTCCGCGCGCTGGCAGAAGCCCCGATTCGCGAACGAGATCCCGTTGGTCAGCAGTCCGACATCGGCGGCGCTGCATTGCCGCACGATCTCGAGAAAATCGGGATGAATGGTCGGCTCTCCGCCGATCAGGACAAATTTCTTCGTCCCCATCCCGACCGACAGGTTGATCAGCTTCCCCGCCAAGTCGAGCGACATCATGTCCTTGCTCGACAGCAGTTCGCCTTGGTAGCACCAGTAACAGTGCAGGTTGCACTGACGATTGATCGTCAGCCACGTCGTGTATCGTTTCATCGCACACCTCTCGCCGGTTGGTATCTTGTGAAAGGACTTGGCTGGAGGTGTTCCCCTAGCCAACCGGGGACCATTATACCACAGAGAGGGACTCTCTCAAGGGCTCGGATTCGATTCTAAGAGTGCGAAGTGTACGCCGCAAAACCGCTCGTGAAAGTGGCCGTGCCCTTCGCATCGATGGCGTAGCCTTCAAAACCCGAGAGGCGCTCAATGAAAGCGATGCCGTCCTTTCCCATCGCAAAGGCTGCGGTGGCCATGAGGTCGGCCGCGAGCACGTCGGGGCCGATGACGGTAATGCTCACGACGTCATGTAGTTTTTCTTCCGGGTTCTTCGGATTGTAAATATGGTCGCCGCGAATGTACGAGCCGGACGTTGCGATGCCCTTCCCGTGCGGATACACGACCTTCACGATCTCGTTGATGTTAAATGGGTTGCGGATGCCGACGCTCCACTCCTCGCCCTTCGCGTTCCTGCCGCTCATCGCAATGTCGCCGCCGGCGTTCACGAAATAATTCTCATATCCCGCATCACGGATGAGTTTTGCGGTGTTCAGTATCGCCCAACCTTTTACGACGCCGGAAGGATCAAGGGAGCCGTCCGGGCGGCGGATGTCGAAGTACCCGTTCGTCTTCTTCTTCGTTTGTTCCGCGATGGCGAAAACTTCGCGCATAAGCGGGCTCGCGTCCTCGCGGGAAAGTTCGCCGCGATTGATGCGCGATATTTCGCTCTCCTCTTTATAGGTACTGAAACGCTCATCCACGGCGACGAGATACGCAAATGCCGCCGTAAAGGCGTCCTCGACGCCCTCACCGGCAATTTCTATCTCGATGGGCATGCCCATAATGAGCCTCGTTTCCTTCATAATCGTATCTGTATAGTACTCCCCACGAGGCTCTTCCCTTTCACCCCGCCTGGTCTAGAATGAGGGGTATGAACACGTATACCATTGAGCAATCCCGGTTCGCCCACTTCTTCACCGCAAGCAAAGCAAGCGCGCCGCTGTGGTTTCTCGCCCGCCTGTACCTCGGTTACGAGTTCCTCATGGCCGGCTGGGAGAAGCTCGGAAATCCGGTTTGGTTCGGGAGCAATGCCGGGGCCGCGCTCCAGGGCTTCGTGAACGGCGCGCTCGCAAAGACCGTCGGCGCCCATCCGGACGTGCAGATGTGGTATGCGACGTTCCTCCAGAACACCGTGCTTCCCCACGTAAACGGATGGTCGCACGCCGTGGTCCTCGGCGAACTCGCCATCGGACTCGGACTCATCGTCGGGCTCTTCACCTGCACCGCCGCGTTCTTCGCTTTCTTCATGTCATTCAACTTCATGCTCGCCGGTACGGTCAGCATGAACCCGATCTTCGTTCTGGTCGCGCTCGGCATCATGAGCGCGCGCCGCGTTGCCGGTTATTGGGGCCTGGACCGCTACGCGAAGCCGTACCTGCGCCGAACGTTCCGCTCGCGCAATTCCCCATAATCATCCATCTCTACCGTGGAAAAGTGGATAAAGCAGCTTCCGCATTCGCGGATAGAGTACCCTACGGCATTTCTTGACCGGATCAAATACTGGTTCTGGAAGTTCTACTCGCGTTTCTATCCCCTCATACGCCGGGCCGCGTACCGGCTCGGCATCGGGAAATTCTTCATCAATTATTTCGAACCGGGGCACACGGGACGGCAGGAATTCCTCCTGGGGCTCCTTCAGCCGTCGCATTCCGCGCGCGATCTCGCGTTCTTCCTCGTTGAACAAGGCTACGGGAGTCATTTTGTCGCATGGAAGGACTCCGGGGAGCTTGTGAGCTTGCGGCGCACGGCCGGTTTTGAACGCCAATACCATATCCGCATATTTAAAGACGGCGAAGTGCGCGGCCACTATGAATTCACGCCGGAATGCCACCCGTTCCTCCACATGGTGCGGGTCGGTTTTGAAGATCGCACGGACGAATTCAAAACGCTCCTTCGGGATTGGGTCGTTCCTCCTACGACACCCTAAAGTTCTCAAACTGCCACGGATCTTCGGCGTCAAAGGTCTCCGGGAACAGCTTCCCGCGGCCTTGTATGGGCGTCCAGTCGGTGTATTCGCCGATGATCTCGCCGAGGTACGGACGCGTGATGTCCATCAAGAGCTGGTGATCCATCTCGTCGGCATCCACGATGCCCTTGGTCGGATTCTGCATCGCCCAGACCATCGCGCCGATGATGCTCGCAGTTACCTGGAGGCCGGTGGCGTTATTGTGCGGCGCGAGCCTGCGCGCTTCATCGATGGAAAGGCGGGAACCGTACCAGTACGCGTTCTTTTCATGTCCCATAAGAAGGACGCCGAGCTCATCCACGCCGCCCGGAAGGATGTCCTCGCTGATGAGCCGCTGTTCTTTCTGGAGTTCGCCGTTATTGCTCACCAGCTCATCGAGCGAAAGCACGGCGCCGTCGCACGGATGATAGGCGTAGTGCACGGTCGGACGATACACGGCCTTCCCGTCCTCTGTGACCGTAAAATAATCCGCAATGGAGATTGACTCGTGGTGCGTTACGATCCAGCCGTTCTGCGCCTTTGCCGTGGGCGTCCAGCTGCGCGTCTTGGTCATGAAGCTCGGCTGTTCCAGATAAATGGCGCACCGCGAACCGAAGTCGTGCTCGCGCCCGTCCGCCGGGATGGTCTTCTCGTGCGTCCCCCACCCCATTTCCGACGGCTGACTGCTTTCCGAATGGAATCCGTCGATAGACCAGGTGTTCACGAACTCGCCGATCTTCTTCGGCACCGGCGACTCCTGCGTGTCGCGCTCGGCGATGTGGATGACCTTGATCCCGAGGTCCCGGGCAAGCTTCGCCCATTCCTCTTGCGAGGTCGGGGTTGCGATCTGCTTCCCCGTATCGGCGGCAATGTTGAGAAGCGCCTGCTTCACGAAATGCGACACAAGTCCGGGATTTGCACCGTGCGCAATGATGGCGGTCGGGCGCGGACCCTCAAGTTCAAGCGAGCGGAGCGCGAGCGCTTGCTCCCGGAGCGCGTAGTTGGAACGCTCGGAGACTGAGAGCGACGGATCGGTGTAGTAGCCGAGCCATGGTTCCACGACCGTATCGATATATAGGATGTTGTTTTTCTGGCAGTACTCAATGAGCGCCATCGTGGACACGTCCACCGAGACG
>JAJZRH010000042.1 GCA_021802795.1 bacterium | reverse complement strand
CACGAATGCCGCGATCACCTTGCGTATCGCGGAGAGCGCCGCGAGCATCGCCTCCGGCGTCGTCGCTTCCTCGGCTTGTTTGCCGACCTCTTTTGCGAGCGCGGTGAGATCTTCGCGCGGCACTTTGGCATACGGCTCGCGCGCGACGCGCTCACTACGCTCCTTGGCGGCGTTGAGCGCGCCTTCCACCCGCCCGATGTCGCGCGCGAGCGTGGCGCGCTCGCCGCTGATGCGCTCGACTTCCCGCTCCGCCGTGCGCACGCGCGCGAGGCGCTCCGTGCCCTCGGCGTCGGTGGTCGCGCGCTCTTCAATGCCGGCGAGCTCCGCGGAGGCGGCGGCAAGGCGCTCCGATGCATCCCGCTTCTCGGCGGCGACCCGCACCTTCTCATGCGCAAGGTACGCATCTTCCATTGCGAAATACGTCTGCGCAAGACCGGTGAGCTCGGCGCGGAGCGCATCCGCCCGTTCCAGCTTCTTCACCTGGTTCTCCAGGAAGCGCAGGTGCGGCGCGAGCTCGCGGCGGAGCGAATTTATCTGCGCGATGTTGTCCTCGGTCTTCAGGAGCTTCCGCTCCGCCTCCTGCTTCTTGAATTCGTAAATTTTCAGCCCGAGCGCGTCTTCAAGCATCGCGCGGCGCTCGCGATTGCTCGCAAGCAGGATGCGATCGGCCTCGCCCTGGGAGATGATGTGGTGGCCGGTCTCGCCGATATTCGCACCCGCAAGCAGTTCTTCAATGTCGCGGAGCCGCACGCGCGAGCCGTTGATGGAGTACTCGCTCGTGCCGTCGCGGAACACCGCGCGCTCGATGGACACCTCGTCGAAATCTATCTTGAACTGCCGGCGCGAATTATCGAACGTGATGACGACCGAGGCGCGGTTAGCGCGCGGCGCCGTATGCGAACCGTTGAAAATGAGGTCCTCGGCGCGCTTGCCGCGCATGCTCTTCATGGACTGCTCGCCGAGCGCAAAACGGAACGCCTCCGCCACGTTCGATTTGCCGGAGCCGTTCGGGCCGACGATGGCCGTGGTCGCGCTCGAAAAATCCAAGATGGTTTTCTTGGCGAACGATTTGAACCCGACTATTTCAAGCCGCTTGAGCATTACCTGAATATTGTACCAAATAAAAAACGCTCTTCCGGAGAAGAGCGTTTGCGCACAGGGCCGCGATTCATATCCACTCGACCGTTTTGCGATAGTTCTGCAACCCGCGGAAGAGCAAGATGAGTCCGTAAATGGGTACGCCTATGCCATGGACAGCAACGGCGAAACACAATCGTAGCGATTCTCCATCACGCCGCTCTTTCCATACGGCAAGCATGATACACGCGAATACCGCGACGACTACCATGATACCTACGCCGGATCCCTTCAGGAACGACCCAAAAGGAAACTGGAGTATCGCGGCGGCGACCCCGAGAGACATCACGGTGAAATTGTCGATCTTTTCGTCGAGCTTTTCACCCACCACTTCAAACAGCAGTGCGGCGATAGCGATGGAAAGCGCTACGATTACCATGGCGATTCGCGCAAATCCTTCGTCTCCCGGGACGAGGAACGCATACGCTATCGTGTAGGCAAACGTTTGCGAGAAAAGCATCCCCGCGTTCGTTACCATGAGATTCCTCATTGCATGCTCCTCAGAGATCGGGCCGGCGGACATCCGCAAGCTACCGATCGATACTATACAACCCACCAGCCCGTTTTGTCAAGTCTCGCTTGCGCTGTCGCCCCAGATGAGATCCCGCGCGCTTGCCGCGCATGCTCTTCATGGACTGTTATGCATATAAATTTTAAAGGCCACCTCCCTTCGCGGATGGTGACCTTTAGTCGATGCCTACGGAGTTTATGAACCCCCGGAGTCAGTCGTATTGTCCGGGAACTTCTCGGTACACCAGACAATCAGTAGCATGAGGACAAGAGGTGCCCCTCCCCTGACTATGTCCCAGGCGCTGACCCCGTCAGAGACCGCATATGCCAACACCGCTGCGGCAATCATCGAAGAAATCAGCGTGAGACGGAACCGCTGAATTAACATCACTGACTTGCGCATCATGGCGCCTCCCGTTCTTAAGTTAATGTCTAGTGAAAGTGCCCAGGTTTCTACTTCTACCTCTATCTTTCAGCGTATCACCTTAAACCAGTTTTGTCAAGCCCCTCGACCTGCCCGTTAGACCTTCTCCACCGTTACGGCGGTGCCGTAGGCGAGCACCTCGGTAACGCCGGTTCCGACTTCGGTCGCATCGTACCGAGCGCCGATGACCGCATTCGCCCCGCGTTCAGCGGCGTGCGTGAGCATAAGCGCAAACGCGTCAGTGCGCGTCTGCTCGCAGAGCCGGCTCCAAAGCGTGATATTGCCGCCGACAAGCGTTTGCAATCCCGCGCCGATGGAACCGAAAATGGAACGCGAGCGCACCACAATGCCGCGCACAACACCGTGATTGGCGGTCACGCGGTACCCGGGAATTTCAAATGCCGTCGTCACCATCTCCTCCCGCACGGGTGTGTTTGTATTCATACGCACACTATATACCAAACGCTACCAGCCCGTTTTATCAAGGCCTGCCTGAGCAGCTGATTGTTCCGCTTCTTGTTTAGACTTCCCTTCTCCACGCGCGATTTCATCGCGACCGATGAATACGCCGACCGTGAAGCGCTTATCGTGGTCGGGACCGACTTCTGAGAGCGTTTCGTAGCTGGGCGTCGTGCCGCGCTTCTCCTGAGCGAGTTCCTGGAACCGGCTCTTCGCGTCCTGGTAGGAGCGCTTCGCGATGACGTCGTCTATCTTCGTATACAAATTGCGCGCGATGAACGCCTCCGCCGCGTCGTACCCCTGGTCCAGATATGCCGCGCCGATGATGGCCTCAAACGCATCCGCAAGGATGACGTCGCGCGCGCGGCCGGTGTCTTTTGATTCGCCCTTGGAAAGCAGAAGGAAATCATTTACCCCGAGCGCTTGCGAACTCTCGGCGAGCGAAACGGTGTTCACGAGCGCGGCGCGGTAGGCGGTGAGTTCGCCTTCCGGCTTCGCGGGGAATTTCTTGAAGAGGAAGTTGGTAACGGCGAGCTCGAGCACGGCGTCGCCGAGGAATTCCAGCCGTTCATTGTGGCTCCCGGCGTACTCGCGGTGCTCGTTCAGATAGGAACGGTGCGTCAAAGCCTCGACGAGGAGGTCGAGATTTTTGAACGATAGGCCGAGCCGCTTAGCAAATGAGGAAAAATCTGGCATGTGAATAAGTCTACCGTTTGCCGCCCGCAGAAACAAATGCATCAGAGGGCACGGGCGAGCGCAATTTTTGAGCGCCCGGAACGCGACGGCGTGAGGCAGAGCAAATTTTCAGCAGAAAATTATGCGTCTCAAAAATTGCGCTCGCCTGTGCCTACCCCTACCGACTGGACTGATCCAAAAGCTTCTGCACCGCCGCCGTCACGATAGGCAGCATATCGTCATAAAAATTGAGTTCGAGGATGTCTTGCAGGCGGAACCATTTTGCGTCGTCCAATCCCCCGCTCTTCTTAAGCGTAAGCGGCTCGAACTCGCTCGAACACAGGAAGAACCACACATGCTTCCTGACCTTTCCTTTCTCCGGATGCGAAGCGACATACTCATTCTCGCCGACCTGCGGGCCGACGGCGGCAGTAAGGCCGAGCTCCTCCTTGATGACGCGCGCTACGCCCTCCTCCGGCGTCGGGTCCTGCTCAATGTGGCCTTTGGAAAGCGTCCAACGGCCGAAGACGTCGTGCACAAGCGCAAGATAGTACTGCCCGTCATGCTTGGCATACACGATGGCACCGCCCATTTTCTCAAGCGGAAGTTCTTCGCGCTTCACCTTCTTGCTGCCCTGCTCGTCCTTGCCCGGTTCGCCGAGCTCCTTGTACACGGCGCCGAGGACGCCGTTCACGAACCGGCCGCTTGAATCGCCGCCGAACGTCTTGGCGAGTTCGATGGCCTCGTTGATGGCGACCTTTGCCGGCACCTGCGTGCGGTCGGCGAAGAGGAGCTCATAGAGCCCGAGCCGCAGGATATTGCGGTCCACGGGCGCGATGCGCTCCAGCGGCCAATCGGGCGCCGCCTTTTCAATAACGAGGTCGATGTCCGAACGCTTGGCGAGCACGCCTTTAAGGAGACCGTCCATGAACGGCTGGTCGACGTCATCGCCGCCGAACTCCGTCACGTTCCGTGCAAGGATGGCCGGCGCGTCAGCTTCGCTTGCGTGAGTGGTATCCCACTCAAAGAGCGTCTGCAGAACAACTGAGCGTGCTAAGTGTCGGTTCGCCATGCAAAGATCTGGTGCTCGTTAGTATAGCAAACAACGCGGCCGCGCGAGGAGCGCGGCCGCGTACGTGTGGATTTAGGAAAATCTTACGAGGGGGCTCATAGGAATGACTCCACTTGGATTTTTATAGTCACCCCAAGAGTACTTGGAATCTCTAATCGCTATACTCAAGAGATTCTCGGTGCGCTTCGCTTCTTAAAAATCTAGGCGCCCGCGACGCCGCCCATGCCGCTGCGCGCCTTCGGCCGTCCGCCGGTCGCAACCTTGCCCTGGACGCCCTTCGAACCCTTCGCTTCGGCATTCATATGTTCCTCATGCGCGTGCTCATGGAGGTGCGCAGCGGCGGGTTCCGTGGAGACGCCCTTCACCTTCGGCGCCTTGGCGCGCGCGGCGCGCGCCGGCGCGATCTGCTTGCCGCGGTACATGCCCGTCGTTTCGTCTATGCGGTGCGGGAGGCGGAGATTGCCGCTCTCCTTATCCGTGACGATATTCGTTTGCTTAAGCGCGTGATGCGACCGGCGATTGCCGGTGTGGCCGCGGGTATGGCGCATTCGGATTGACATAGGGGCTACCTTATCACAGCGCGTATAAAAAGACAAAGCGTACCCCGAAGAGTACGCTTAGCGGCCGAAGCCGATGTGTCACAGATGATGATTCCTATGGCGCTGAAAGATGGGATGCGGCTTGTGGGACGACGCTCGGGCCGTATCGCTCGGTGCCAGAGGGTTTTTGCCGTTGCAAGCTCTTGCCTGCGCCCCCGTCACCAACACGACCTTCGGACCCGCATTTGAACACCCCATGAGCTGTTCCCCGCGTTCTTCTCCGATCCCGAATACGACCTTTCCGGTGGTACCGGGGCAGCGGACGCATTTCTTTTCGAATTCGGTCCCCGCGAGGGATTGGGAATGTTTTTCTACCG
>JAJZRH010000041.1 GCA_021802795.1 bacterium | reverse complement strand
GGGAAGCAGAGTAAGCCTCCAGAAAGGAGGCATTTTGCTGTGGTGATGCGCGAGCTGTATTTCGCACAATATATCTTTTGCGCATACTGCCGAGGGCCTCTGCGCAAAAGATGACACGATTGTACGAATGCCTGCAGAGGCATTTGGACAATCGTCTTTTGCGTAAATGGCTTTACCTTCTTTTCTATCTTATCTCTATCTCTAAACCGACGGACGGATCCAATAGGTAGCCCAGTCCCAGAATTGCGAGAGGAGACCCGCGAGGTAGGCGAAGTTAGCCTGGCCGGCGGGAGAGTTCACAATGGCCTGGATAGAGATGCCGAAGAACGACAGCGCGAGCACCAGGACGACCGTCCAGAAGGCCAACTTCACCAGAGAGATGATGGACATGGGGTGTAAGAGCATTATACAACGGTGGGAGCCGGGTGGTAGTATCTCGGCATGCCGAGATTGACAGACGCGCTCAAGCATTTCAAGCGGGTCGACCCGCATTTCTATAAGGCCACAAAAGCGCACCACTCTTCCCTGCCGGGAGCACTTTCCGGCAAAAAAACGCGCGCACAATTATTTGCATCGCTTGTGTCAACCGTTATTTCGCAGCAGCTCGGACTTGCGGCGGCCGACGCTATCTTCTCCCGAGTGAAGAAAGCGTGTAAAGGCCGATTGACCCCGGAATCGATCCTGGAGGCTTCTCCGGCGGCCTTTCGTAAAGCCGGCCTTTCGGGGGCGAAGATTAAGACGCTTAAATCAATTGCAAAAGCTGTGCGGTCCGGCGAATTGGATCTGCTCTCGCTGAAATCTGTTTCGGAAACGGAAGCTGCGGAAGAATTGATGAAGATATGGGGACTCGGGCCCTGGTCGTCCGAGATGTTCCTCATGTTCGCGCTCGGCCGCCCCGACGTGTTCTCCGCGGGCGACCTCGGCCTCATCCGCGCGATGGAAGCCATCTACGGATTGCCTAGAAATGCGCCCCGCACTTCCCTCTTGAATATCGCGGAGAAATGGTCGCCGCATCGCACCTACGCGTCGCTTTTATTGTGGCGCACTAGAGATACGACAGCGGATTGAGATAGGCGTCCAGCGTCGCGACCGGCATTGAAGCGTCGGCACAGCCGATGGTTGCGCCGCGGAATTGGCGGAGCGTCATTATCTGCGTGCCTTCCGTTGCATAGACGCCGAAATGCAGATGCGGTCCGGTCGCGTACCCGGTCATACCCGAAAGGCCGAGAACCTGTCCCGTACCCACGGACTGCCCTTTGGAGACGTCTATCTCGGAGAGGTGCGCGTAGAGCGTGCTGATGCCGTTGCCGTGGATGATCATCACCCATTTGCCGTAAGAGTAGCAGCCGCGGACGAGGTCTGTGTTGCCGGTGGCGAGCACGGTACCCGAGAGCGACGCCTGGATAGGCGTGCCGATGGGCGCGCTGATGTCGATGCCGCTGTGGCCGTGGCCGTTATAGACCTGCGGGTTTGCCGTAGAGAACGGCGTATTGCCGAAATACTGCGTGATGCAAAAAAGATTCCCGAATACTTTTTTACGCTGGGTGCAGTTGAACATAAATGCGTTGCTGAACGGCCACGACAGGACCCCCGAGCCGACTTTTGGCAGGAGGTTCGGGTGCACGACGAGATCCAGTTGGCCCTGCAGATTAAGTAGTTCCTGTTCGAATGATTTTTCGGCTGCCTGTTTTTGAGCGATAAGTTTCTGATAATTCGCTTCTTGATTTTTCGTTTGCGCAAGCAACTGGGTCTGCGCCGCCTTGCTCGCGTCCACGGAGCGCTTCTGGAGCGTGAGGTCGTTCTGGAGCGAGACCAGTTTCGCTTTCTGAGCGGAAACGGCATCGCGGTTCGCGGCGAGGCCGGCGCGCACTGTGCGCAGGTTCGCCACGTTGTCCGTAAGCGCTCGATTGAAAAGAACGGCCTGATCGGCCGCTTGCCACGCCTCGCCGAGAGAATCGGAAGAAATGATATCGGTGATGAGCGATGCCTGCTCGCCTTCGGCGATGCTTCGGAGCGCCTTGGCGATGGCAGCTTGGTCGGCGGCGATGGTCGCTTCCTTGTCGCCGATGGAGAACGAGAGTTCCCGTATCTGCAGGTTGGCCGACGCTATTTTGTTCTGAGTCGCTTTGATCTGCGTTGCGAGCTGTTTCTGCGAGAGCGCAAGCGCGTTCACCGTGGACTGGAGCGTGTTCTTCTGGTTGCCGATCGCGTCGAGCTGTTTCTGGTACGCGGCTATCTCCGCTTTCAACGCATCAAGCTGCTGGTTGTTCGTGTCTATCTGGGACTGGATGTCGGAGGCGGCGTCGGCGCTCGCCGAACGCGGTGCGCCGAGCACGAGCCCCGCGAAAAGAATGAAAATAAAGAACGGGACCCCGAGGCGCATCATTCTCCTAGTATAGCAATGGCTTTCCGGAGTCGCGAAATCGCTTCCGCGGGGCCGAGTATGGAAATGAGCGAGAAGGGGTCGGGAGAACGGTCGGCCCCGGAAAGAGTGTAGCGCAAGGGCCAGAGGAGCGCTCCCCTGCCCCCTTTTTCCTTTGCCTCCTCGGCGTCGGCCAGGGGCATAAGGGCTTCCTTTACTGCCTCGGCGGAAACGCCTTCCGGGAGGGTTTCTATGGCCTTACAGAGGCTTTCCAGGGCCGTTTTGGTCATTCCCGAGCGTCCTGGAAGCTCCTTTACGATGAGCCGGGAGCGGTCCGGCGCGGGCGCCGAAAAGAGGCAGGAGAGCTCGCCGGAGAGCATCTCGCGGGCCTCGCCGAACGTCTTCGCGCGCTCTTTGAGAAGCGGGACCGTCTTTCGCAGTTTTTCGGCGTCGGGCGTCTCCAGATTTCCGCGGGCGATGAAATCGTCGTCGGAGAGCGCGCGCATCCAGTGCTGATTGACCGAGAGGAGCTTTTCGCGATTCCACGCGGCGCTTCCCTTCTGTACGCCGTCGAGCGTGAACGTCTCCACGAGTTCCGCGAGCGAAAAATATTCGCGGTCGTCGCCCGGATTCCACCCGAGAAGCGCAAGATAGTTCACAAGCCCTTCCGGCAGGAATCCCTCGGCGCGATAATCCATCACGCTCGTCGCGCCGCTCCGTTTGGAAAGTTTGGCGCGCTTCTCGTCCACAATGAGCGGCAAGTGTGCGTACGCGGGCCGCGGCGCGCCGAGCGCTTCCTGTATCAGTATCTGGCGCGGCGTGTTGGAAATGTGGTCCTCGCCGCGGATGACGTGCGTCACTCCGGAATCCATGTCATCCGCAACGACGGCGAAGTGGTAGAGCGCATCGGTGAGCGAACGCGCGATGACGAAGTCGCCGAGCTCCGTCGTGTCAAAGGTTATGTCGCCGCGGATGAGGTCGGTGAACGTGACGCTTCTGCCGGGATTTTTGAGGCGCACGACCTCCACGGTGGCGTTCGGATCTTCGCGTCCCGGTTCTTTCGAGACATACGCCTTCCCTTCTCCGACTATCTTCTGAAGCAATTCCTGGTATCGCTCGGTGCGTTCGCTCTGGCGGGAAAAAGAATCCCACGAAATACCGAGCCACTGAAGACCCTCCATGATCTCATCTTCAAATTCCTTTTTACTGCGTGTCCGGTCGGTGTCCTCGCTGCGGAAGACGATCTCGCCGCCGTTGTGCCGCGCATAGAGGTAGTTAAAGAGCGCCGTACGCGCCGTACCGATGTGGAATCGGCCGGTCGGACTGGGCGGGATGCGCGTAACGACCCGGGTCATGATTCGTGCGAGAGCGCGATAGCGAGTACCTGCTTTGCGAGGATGCGCGCCGCGTCCGGATCGGTGAAGCCTTCCGCCGCCGCGCCCATGCGTTTGGAGAGCTCCGTGTCGCCCACGATGCGGCGTATCTCGGAAGTCAGAAGATGCGGCGTGAGATTTTCCTCTTCAATGACGACGGCGGCGCCGGTCCGCGCATACGCATACGCGTTCGTGCGCTGGTCGTGGCTTACGGATTCGGGTATGGGGATGATGATGGCCGGCTTTTTCCAGAGCCCTATTTCGGCGATGGAATTTGCGCCTGCGCGCGAGACGACGATGTCCGCCACCCCGGCCGCCCTCTGGAGCGATATCTCGGAAAGGTAATCAACGGGGTGGTAACGCGATGCGGCCGGACTCTTCCCCAGTTCCACCTGCGCTATCGTCTGCACATTCTTGAAGTGCGCCCGACCGGTCTGGTGGATGATGTTTGCGAACACGACCAGGTCCGGCAATGCCGTAAGCACCGCCTCATTTATCTTCATCGCGCCCTGGGAGCCGCCGACGATAAGGACGGTCGGGAGATCCTTCTCAAGCCCCAAGTATTGCCGGGCGCCTTCGGTCTCCACGCGCATAAGCGCCTTGCGGATGGGAATGCCGGTGCGGGCGATCTTACTCCGAACTTTCTCAGGAAAATATTGCGCCGCGCTGTCGAACGAGATGGCTATCTTCTCCGCAAACTTCGCGGCGAGCAAATTCGCCCGGCCGGGTTTGGCGTCCGATTCGTGGATGACGACGGGAATGCCGAGCACGCGCGCGGCGAGCACGGTGGGCACGCTTGCGTACCCGCCCTTGCTCACGACCACGTCCGGATACAGGCGGTAGAGCGTGAGAAGCGCCGTAAACGTGCCCGCGAGCGTCACGAAGGTATCGGTGATGTTCGCCAGCGAAGCATAGCGCCGCATCTTCCCTGCCGGTATGCGCACATAGGCGATGCCGTTCGCGAACAGCGCCTTTTCGTCGAAAGGATCCGGCGCAAGGTAGTAGAGCGTCGGTTCAAGGAGGTGCTCCTCGCGGACGATGTCCTGGAGCGCTTCGGCGATGGCGATGATGGGATAGAAGTGTCCCCCGCTCCCTCCGCCGGTAAACGCGATAGTCATGCGCTGATTATATCAGCTTTTAATCCCGGCGATGGGCCGCCACGTTCAGGATAAATCCGCACATAAGCAGGACGGCCATGAGCGCCGTGCCGCCGTGGGAGATGAACGGGAGCGGCAGGCCGGTAAGCGGAATGATGCCGAGCATCGCGCCGATATTGATGAACGCCTGCAGAATGATGATAAAGGAGAACCCGAGCGCGACGAGCCCGCCGAAAAGGTCCTTCGAGTTCCCCGCTATCACAATGCCGCGCGCGGAAAGCGCGATGAGGAGCAGGAGCAGGAGCGCCGCGCCGACAAAACCGGTCTCTTCGGCAAAGACGGCAAAAACGGAATCGCCGTCCGGTTCC
>JAJZRH010000040.1 GCA_021802795.1 bacterium | reverse complement strand
CCGAATTGGTTGAGCTGCCGGGCGTGGGGTATAAGACCGCGCATGTGGTACTCGGCGAACTGCATGACACGTGGGAGGGCATTGCGACCGACACGCACGTGAAGCGCTTCGCGAAGCGCTTTGACCTGACCGACCAGAACGACCTCACAAAAATATCCAAGGATCTGGAGGCGCTTATCCCGAAAAAGGACTGGAAATATGTGAACAACGGCCTCGTGCTCTATGGCCGGTACGTGTGCCCGGCGCGTCCGCATGACTGCGCGGCGCACCCGCTTACGAAGCTCTGGCCGCCCGCCGCCATGAAGTGGCCGAAAGCGAAATGACCGTACCGGAGTTTCGGAAAATAATCTGGGCACACTATACAAAGCGCGGGAGGCACGATTTGCCGTGGCGAAAGACGCGCGATGTCTACAAAATACTCGTGTCGGAGGTGATGCTCCAGCAGACGCAAGTGGAGCGCGTCGCGCCATTTTATAACACATTCACCAGGAAATTCCCGACGGCAAAGAAGCTCGCGGCCGCGCCGCTTTCCGCCGTCTTGAAGAGCTGGCAAGGGCTCGGATATAACCGGAGAGCAAAAATGCTCCATAACGCGGCGAAAGAACTTGCGGTGCGAAAGGTGAAAAGCGTTCCGGAACTAGAAGCATTGCCCGGCGTCGGTCCGTATACGGCGCGCGCGGTCGCCGCGTTCGCGTGGAACAAGGGTGACGTATTCGTTGAGACGAACATCCGCACCGCCGTCATCCATCATTTCTTTCCGAAAAAGAAGAAAGTATCGGACAAAGATATTGAGAAGATCCTTGCGCAGGCTTTGCCGAAGGGCAGGGCGCGGGAGTGGTACAGCGCGCTTATGGACTACGGCGCATACTTGAAGCGCTCGGGCGTCTCGCACAATGCGAAGAGCAGAACATATATGAAGCAATCGAAATTCGTCGGCTCGCTCCGCGAAGCGCGGGGCGCTATTTTACGCGAGGTCGCGCTGGGAGCCGCATCATCCGCATATCTCGTGGATCTGCTTGGCGCCGACCGCCGCGCGCAAATGCGCACAGCGCTCCGCGCGCTTTTTGCGGAAGGGCTGGTGGGGAAGGAGGGGGAGAGCTATACGCTCGCGGATTGAATCAGCGGAAGTCTTTTATCCGGAACGTCGCCGCAGCGCCGGCGATGATGATGAACCCGCCGGTGATAAGGAAAAGGGACTGGAGATTCCCGGAAAGGAGTATGACGCTCCCTACGATCGGCGCGATGATGTTCGCCAAAGGCCAGACGCCGCGGAAGACGCTGATCGAGTTGACGTCCCGTTCGGAGACGCGGCGGAAAAAATGGCCTTCGGTCATGCTTTCAATGAGCGCCGAGCCCACGCGTGAACTCACCAGGATGACGAGGATGAGCGAGAGCGGGGTAGAGGAGGAGACTGTACTGACCGCGGCAAGCGCTCCTCCCGCGATGAGGAACCCGGCGAGCATGAGCTCTTTGTCTCCCAGGAGTCGGTCGGCGACCCATCCCGCCGGGTATTCGATGAGCACGTACGGGATGAGCATCACGGAGAATATCCAGCCGAGGCTGGACCACGGTATGCCGAGCACGTCGTGCAGATAGGTAGGGACATAGAGCGGCGCCCAAATATAGAACGAATAGAGGACGAAGTGGCCGAACGTGACTGCCGCAAGATCGCGGTCGCGCATGATGCAGATCAGCGTGTCGCGCATATGCGACGGATTGGGCGGCGCTCCCTGCGGGAGCCGGCGCGCCGCAAAGAGGACGGTGAACGGTATGAGGGCGACGGCGCTCGCGAGAAAGACGCGGTTGTAGTCATCCCCGCCGGCAAGCAGGGCGCCCATCAAAAGCGGCGAGGCGAGGCCGGCGATATTCCACGCCGTGATGAAGAGGGTGCGGATGCGCCCGGTCTTTCCTTCCTCGGTAACCGTTGCTTCAAGCAGGAGATCGAGTTCGTATGAAAGGAGCGGCTGGATGGAGACGCCAAGCGCGACGAGCAGGCAGGCTGCGACCGCTCCCGGAGAAAGTGCGAGCAAAAAGAGTGCAAGCATTTCGAGGACGGCGAACAGAATGGCGAGACGTTGCGTCCCATAGAATGCGACAAGTTGCGGCAGGAACAGGAAGAAAACGACCGCGACAAGCGCGCCGCCGGATATCACGAGGCCGGCGTACACCGTCGGCATGAACGAGGAAAGATAGGGGAGGAGGATGTACGCCGGCAGCGCCGCAAAGAGCGAGAAGAAGAAATTCCCGATGAAGAGAATGGTGCGCGGCTGCATTAGAGGGGAGCATAGCATGGCGTTCGTCGGTTATGCACCGTCCGGTTGTATGTCTTCCCGATCGAGAATGCATACTAGGTGGAGCGGTCTCCCCGCACTTATCATTTGCACCACCTATGAATCACCACACTCTCCGTGAAATAGCGAAAATCGGCGTCGGGCTTGTCATCGCGGATATCATCTGCGGCATCTGGCTCGCGAGCGCAGGATTCTTCCCGCTCTCCCTGCTCGGCGTGACCTGGAGCGCGAACGCTCTTGGCCCGGGCATCGTCTTTGATCTCGCACTCATTATTATCCTCGCCCATTACGGCTGGAGCATGAAGTTGCCCATCACGTCTCCGAACGAGCGGACCCTCTTGAACGTCGCGGGACTCGTTTTCCTGGCGGTCGCGCTCGTACACCTGGTCCGGCTCGCGTTCGGTTGGAAAATACTGCTTGGTGCCGTTGTCGTCCCGTTTTGGGTCTCGTGGTGCGGCGTCTTCATCGCCGGTTACCTCTCTTACTCAAGCTTCCACTTCGCACGGCGCCGGCGCATATAGGGTAGAATCGGTAGATGACGGGTCTTTCATCGAGCGAAGCGGCGCGGCTCTTTGCGCAGTACGGCCCGAACGAAGTGAGCGAAAAGCACGCGGGCGGCCTCAAGAAACTCCTTGAGGCGCTTGCGTCGCCGGCGTCCTTGATGCTCGTTGCCGCGTCCGCGCTCTCGTTCTTCATCGGACGGTCTTTTGACGGCTCATTTATCGCCGCCCTGCTCGCACTCAACGTCGGCATGGCGCTCTGGCATTCGCACAAGACCGACCGCGCACTCGAAGCGCTCCGCTCGGAGCTTTCAGTGCAAGCGAGAGTCATGCGCGACGGCGTGTGGAAAGCCGTTCCGTCGCGCGAGCTTGTCCCGAACGACGTCATTGAGTGCAGCGTCGGCGCGCTTGTGCCGGCGGACGCTCGCATTGAGACGGCGGTGAATCTGGAGATAAACGAAGCGGTTCTGACCGGCGAGTCGCTCCCGAAGGCAAAATCCGTGGGCGACACGACGTATTCGGGTTCGGTCGTCGTGACGGGTAATTTCACCGGACTGGTGACCGCGACCGGCAACAGGGCGTTTTTCGGGAAGATCGCGTCCTCGGTGAAGGAAGGGAAGCGCGCATCACTCATGGAGCGTGATATTCTCTCCATCTCCCGCTTCCTTATCGTCGCGAGCATCATTGCCGCGGCCATCCTAACGATCGTATTCGTGATCGACGGCCAGCCGCTCGCCGATACGCTTCTGCTCGACCTCTCGCTCCTCATTGCCGGCATTCCCGTTTCGCTCCCGACCGTGATGACGCTCATCGTGTCCATCGGCGCGGTCACGCTCGCGGGAAAGAAAGCGCTCGTGCGGCGGCTCGCGGCGCTTGAGGATTTTGCGAACGTCACGCTCCTTTTGACCGACAAGACCGGCACGCTCACCGAGAATAAGATATCGGTGGAGCGCATGCATGCGTATGCGCCGTTCTCCGAACGCGACGTGCTCGCCTATGCCGCTGCCGCCGCTTCTGCAGACGCCGACAGTATCATCGACCGGGCGGTCGTGGAGCGGGGGAAGGAGAACGGCGCCACGCCGTACCGCGTTCTTGAAGCGGTGCCGGCCGACTCTATCCGCAAACGCAGTACGGCGATCATAGAACGGGACGGCGTCCGCTATCTGGTCGCGCTCGGCATCCCGTCCATGCTGGCCTCGCTGTCCGCGCCGCTTGACGGCTTGGCCGAGACGATCGCGCGGGATGTGGAAGATGCCGCGAAAAGCGGTTCGCGCGCTATCGCGGTCGCGCTCAAGCGGAATCCCGCCGACATACGCGACGAGCGCGGAATGGAGATCATCGGCATGCTCGTTCTCGCCGATCCCTTGCGCGCCGACGCCGCCGAGACCATCCGGTTCCTCAAGAGCGAGGGCGTGGAGACGGTGATGGTGACCGGCGACACGAAGGAGACCGCCGCGCACGTGGCGGCGTCGCTCGGGCTCGCCGGAACAGTCCTGCGCCCGAAGGATACGGATATCGCGCACCTCCCTGCAGGTGCGCTCGCGAACATCGCCGCGTTCGCCGAGGTCCTGCCGGACGACAAGCTCGCGCTCGTCGCCTATGCGCAAAAGAGCGCTGTGGTCGCATCCACCGGCGACGGAGTGAACGATTTGCCGGCTTTGCGCAAGGCGGATGTCGGCATCGCCGTGGCGAACGCAGTCGATGCGCTCAAAGGAACCGCCGACATCGTCCTGTTGGATTCGGGCATCTCGGTGATGCAGACGGCGCTCACGGAGGCGCGCAAGATATTCTTCCGCCTCTACAACTATTCCGTCTACCGCATTTCCGAGAGTTTCCGTCTCGTGGTAACGGCGCTCGTGCTCGGCCTCATCATCAAGGGCTTTCCGCTCACGCCCGTAGAGCTCATCCTGCTCGCATTTTTGAACGACATCCCCATCATCACGCTCGCTTTTGACCGGGTGAAGCGCGCCGACCGCCCGGCGGACCTCGCCCCGCGGGAGCGCTTCGCGCTCGGTACGCTCTTCGGCACCGTCGGCGTTGTGAACAGCCTGCTCCTCTATTTCTTGCTGGCCGACGTCGTCCACTTGCCGCTCCCGCTCGTGCAGACGGCGTTCTTCCTGAAGCTCACTGTCTCAGGCCACATGCTCATCTACGTCGCGCATACGAAAGAACGCTGGTGGCGGTATCTCCCGGCGGGGAGCGTCATCCTTGCAACTTCGGCTACGCAGATCGTGGCGACCGCGCTCGCCATCGGCGGGATTCTTGTCGCACCGATACCGGTGGCGCTTGCAGCGTTCGTCTGGATCTGGGCCTTCTTCTGGATGCAGGTGAGCGAGATTGTGAAGGCCTTGCCTATCGTGACTCGCGGCGCGGTACTGCGCCCCGCGGCGGCATAAAAACGCGGCTCGCC
>JAJZRH010000039.1 GCA_021802795.1 bacterium | reverse complement strand
TGTCCTCCACAACGGTCTCCACCTGTTCCGGCGGGAACTTGTATGCGATGCCGAAGCGCGGCGCCTTGCCGGTGTAGCCGAGTATGTCCTGCGCCGCATGCGACTCGACTTTCAGTACGACGCCGTCTATCTGGTAGTCCACCTTCTCACGGGCCCCCCCCCGCCACTTTTCCCAGTACGCAAAAACGTCTTGAAGCGTATCGGCATGGCGATGTTCTCCGTTTGTCGGCAGGCCGAGCTCGGCGAGATAGGCGAGTTCCTCGCTCTGAGTTTTCGGGAACGGCTCGGAGGTTGCGGCGACGTCGTACACGAAAACGCCGAGCGGCCGAGCGGCCGCGATCTTCGGGTCGAGCTGGCGGATGGAGCCTGCCGCGGCGTTGCGCGGATTCGCGAATGTCGGCTCGCCTTGTTTCTGGCGTAGCGCGTTCAGCTCCGCGAAACCCGAACGCGTGAGGTATACCTCGCCTTCGGCGACGAGATCGACGGGGCGCGAAAGCCGTTCGGGGACCGAGGCAATGGTACGGATGTTGTGCGTGACGTCTTCTCCGGTGACGCCGTCGCCGCGCGTCGCCGCGGTTACCAACGTTCCCTTCTCATACGTGAACACTATTTTCAGTCCGTCTATCTTGAGCTCAAGGTCATAGGTCTGCGCTTTGCCGCTCACCTTGCGCACGCGCTCATCGAACGCGCGGATGTCGTCCTCCGTGAATGCGTCGTTGAACGACCATTGCGGCACCATGTGCCGGACTTTTTTCAGGAACGGCACCGGCGCGCCCGCAACAACCTGCGTCGGCGAGTCCGGCGTAATGAGTTCGGGGTACTTCCCCTCGAGCACAGAGAGCTCGTACTTGAGCGAATCCAGCGCCTCGGGCGATATCGGAGAAACGTCCTGCTCGTGTTGGAGCGTGCGATATTTGGTTATGACCTCGCGCAGCTGTTTTGCCCGGTCATACGACGCTTTCGGAGCCTTCATTCCCCCAGTATATAGCGAATTCCCGCGCCTAGTAATGGACCTTCAGGCCGCGCGCGGCAAAGCGCGCGCCGGAGGGACTTGCAACCGTACTGCAGGAAACATCGTACCCTTGCGAGAAAATGTAGGTCGTCCCGGTCCCCGGAGGCGGTTTATACACGGTCACATCCGCACAATGTTTGTTCGAATCAAGCTGGACGCGGTTCGTGACAGTGAACTGCGACGCGGACCATGTTTCGGTTGAAGAGATCGCCGGAATGCCGTCACACGTTATCGCTGGTACGGCAGGAGCCGGGTCGCTCGCCGGGTATGCAAACAGGTTCTGCTGTTGATCGTAATAGAGCGCGCACTCGAGCGCGGCGTCGGCGGCATAGAACGCCTGCTGGGATTCGACGGCGCTCGAGGCGAGCACTTGCTGCTTGTAGGCGAGCGAACCGAGCGCGAGGCCGAACGTGAGCATCACCGACATAAAGATGATGGCGACCAGAAGCGCGAAACCCCGCTGTGTGTTTTTCATTGCCATGGCGTGAGGTGATCGGCGACCGTCACCGAATACGTCGTGCCGTGGAAATCCCACGATACGGTGGATACGACGCGCTCATCGGTCGCTGATATATGGAACACCTGCAGTGCCCGCTTGAATCCGGTCTGCACGCTCCCCGGGAGATTCTGCTCTGTGTACAGATTGGGCGGCGTGCAGGAAAGGCCGCCGGCGACGTACGCGCAGTTGGTGAGGTAAAGCGGCGCGCCGGTATACGCCGCAACCGAAGAGCCGAGGGTGTACCCCATGGGGCGCAGTACCGGGTCAAGCGAACAGGAAGCGGGGCTCAAGCACAATGATTCTATTCCGGTGATGAAATTGTTCCATGCCGTACCCGAAACGTCGGTAATGCCCGGCTGGGCGTGGGCGGAGAGATATTCGTTGTCGCGGAGCGCCCGTACGTACTCGATACCTTCTTGCGCGAGGTACGAAGCGGTAAGCTGGTCGCGGGAGATCGTTGCGGCAAGGATGGCGCGGCTCGCCGTATACAAGGGCCCGGCGACCGCGAACGTGAGAATGGTCACCGCGATCATCGTCTCAATAAGCGTGAACCCCGTTAGAGACAGGGCGCGCTTCGCATCCGCCGCTCCTTTGGAGCGGGTCTCTAACGGGGTGAACCCGCGCTTTTGAAAATTGAAGATTGAAGATTGAAGATTGTTCATGCTCATAGGTCGGTGCCGCGCATCGTCGCCCCGGTCTCGACCGTGAACGGCTGGGTCTTCCCGGGCCCGGAGGAAACCGTGCCCGAGACGATGATGGTCACGCGCGGTTGCTGATTGTCGCTCTTAGTGGCGCCGTTCACGTAGAACGTGAGCGATGAAATAGTCACCGACGGGTCGGTGAGAAAGCTCGGCGCGGCGGCGATCGTTTTGCGCAACGCGGCTCCGGAAAGATCGTATCGAACCGCCGTGCCGCTCTCATTATTGAACGAAAAACTGCTCACTTGGCAGCTGCTCTGCCCGCCGCAATCGTAGCCGGTGCCCGTGCGGATATCGCGCGTCATAGCCTCAAGCGCAAAGGAAAGATTGTTGATGCCGGTCGCGGTGGCCTGCGCCTGGCGATTCAAGCCGATCATCAGGAGGTACGCGCCGGAAGCGAGCAACATGATGAGCGCGAACAGGCCGACCGCAATGATGAGTTCTATGAGCGTGTAGCCTCGGCGGGGGTTCATGGGCATTGAGTGAGATTAGCGATTATCTGCCCCGAGGTCGTGACCGAGACGCCGCGCGTCCCCCCTTGCGGCGAAGAAACGGTCACGCACGCACTCGCGTAAGAAAAACCGTTCGCAATGATGGAAGCGTCGGGGTTCGGACGCGCAAATACGATATCAAGCCACGGCAGCCCTCCCCCGTGCGCGACCATGCACGACGGGTTCCCGAATGTGGGGTAGGCGCAAAAATCGCTTATCACGATGCCGTTCCCGAGCATGTAAGTCTGCACGCGACTGTCGCTCCCGCCGGTGTACACACTATCCCCCGATTTGCAGTCGGGTGATCCGCAGGACGCCGCAGGGGAGGTGTCGGCAAACAGTATGAACGAGCCGGGTGAGCCGCTCTGAAAATGAAGCCCGTACCCCGCATTCACTACGGAGCCGACCGCGCGACTGCCGAGACCGTAGGTCTCGGCGGAGCGGAGCGTCAATCCGATGTCATAGGCGGTGTTCGCAACGATGAGCGTCTTATTGAACGCGCTCTGGCTGGTCAACGCGATCGTCGTAATGGTGACGATGATGGCGAGCACGACCAGCAGTTCGACCAGGGTGAAGCCGCGGATTAGTTCGCCGTCCTTCAGTGAAGGGCGAAGAGCGCCGAAGTGAGAGCGAAGGGGTTCCATTGGGTAAAGTAGGCGAGGAGAAATCCCGCGGCGAGGAAAGGAGCGAACGGGACCTCAACTCCCATTCTAGAGCCACGAGGCCTCCCCGCCAACATCACTATCCCTATTACGGCGCCTATCCAGAACGAGAAGACAAAACCGGAAAACGCGGCGGGACCGGTGAAGAGCGCAAGACCGAACGCGAGCGGCGCATCCGAGAATCCCATAGCGCGGCCGCGCGAGAAGTACGTAATGAGGGCGAGGCCGGTCGCGATGAGAAGCGCCGTGAAGAGCGTATCGGAAAATTCGACGAGCGAGGCGGCGGAGAGGAACCCCGCTACCGCCGCGGCCGCGATGAACGGGATAAGCAGGACGGGCGGCAATATCTGGTGCGCAAGGTCATAGAGGACGAGCGCCAAGAGGAGTGCGAGCGCGAGGAGCGCAAGCGGGAGCGCCGGCGTGGGGCCAAGTGAAAGATACGCGAGGACAAAAAGAGAACCGAGAAGAGCCTCGGTAACGGGGGCGTGGAACGACATCCGTGCGCCGCAACACCGCGCGCGCCCCCGCGCTACGGCATAGGAGAGGATCGGCACCAGCGCGGAAGGAGGAAGCGCGGCGTTGCAGGCGTCGCAGTGCGACCGACCGGTTACGAAACTCGCTCCGGTGTGGAGACGCGCAACGATTACGCCGACAAAACTCGCGATGATCGCACCGAAAGCGAATAGCGCGGTCCCAATGAGTACTGACATGGAGCCCAGTATAACGCACGCGACCCGGCGGAGCCGGGTCGCGTGCGCGATGCTGCCGCCGAATTAGCAGCTCGTATTGGAGGCGAGCGCCGTTGCGGTCGTGGTTCCCGTGCCGGTGCTGTCAACGCAGTAGAAGAGGCTCGGATTCGAGACGAGCGCCGCCGATACCGCATAGGCGGTGCCGTTCGCGGCGACGTTGCAGACCACGCCGCCGGCGGGGCCGTTCGCCGCATCGGCCGCCTGCACCTGCTTCTGGATCGTCGCGTCGCTGAAGACGTTGTCCGTTGCCGTACAGCTGCTCTCAAGGAGCGCATTGGTGCCGTAGTTGTTGTTATTGTTGTGGTAGAGCTCGGCCTGCGTCCGGATGCCGCCGATGTCGGACTGGACCGCCGCATCAGAGCCCTTGCTCCGGGCGGTATTGAGGGATGCGAGCACCACGGAGGAGAGGATGCCGATGATAGCGATAACAACGAGGAGTTCAATGAGGGTAAACCCTGAGGACAGGGTTTGCTCCCTGCGCGCGTTCGCAAAAGAGAAATCGGAATCTCTCTTTTGACTCTCTTGCTTGGTAGTGAACCCGCGAGTATGCTTGGTGGTCATTGTCGTGATTAGTTACAAACCGTTGCCGTCGCGGACGCAAGCGCCGGAGCGGCGCCGGTAGTGACGCCGGTATACGCAGCGTTGGCAGAGTTCGCCTTACGCGCCACGCCGGTCGAATCGACGCACCACGCACCGCCGGTCGCAAGCGGAGAGGCAACCGCGTATGCAGTCGTGGAAGGGCTGCAGGTGACTGCCGTGCCGCCGTTCGCGCTCTGTGCGCCGGTGAGCGCCTTTGAGATCGTCCCGTCGGTGCACATAGCGGCGTAACTGTTGTTATTGTTGCCGTACACGATCTCCGCCTGAGTCTGGATGGTGGAAAGATCGGACTGGATGGCGGCATCATTGCCCTTGGAGCGAGCGGTGTTAAGCGATGCGAGCACCACGGCCGAAAGGATGCCGATGATGGCGATAACGACGAGCAATTCAATGAGGGTGAAGCCTCGGGAACGATTTTTGTACATAATATGTGCTATGCGGCTAATGAACCAATTGTACGCCCGACGGCCCCTCTCCATGGGGACGGGTGTGGATAGCGGTGAATACGGCGGCGAACCTCCTCTAGATGGAGCCCGCGAGATTGTATATCGGCAGTAGCACTGCGGCGAGGAGCGTGCCG
>JAJZRH010000038.1 GCA_021802795.1 bacterium | reverse complement strand
GATCTCTCCGATGCCGCGACCATATTCGGCGCGCACGGATGGAAGCGCATCCCCTACTACCTGGCGCCCCTGTCCTACCCCGCCATCCTCACGGGCTCCATCGTCGGCATCGCCATCGGCTGGGAGTCGGTCATCGGCGCGGAGATAATCGCGAACATCACGGGCTTCGGCGACTTCATCAAGACGGCGAGCGCCACCGGCATCAGTCAGGCGTCGGTCGCGGGCACGTTCGCCATCCTGGTCATCGTCTTCGTGATAAACCGCCTTGTCTGGGCGCCCTTGCTTGCGGAAAGCAGTAAACGCTATGCCGAATGATATGAGCCACTCCTCCGACATGGCCCTCGTCCTCTCGCGCGTGTCAGCGCGCTTCAACGATGAAAAGAAGAACGTGCTCGCCCTGAAAGATATTTCATTCTCGCTCCCGAAAGGCTCCTTCGTATCCATCATCGGGCCGTCGGGTGCCGGCAAGTCCACGCTGATGCGCGTCATACTCGGCCTCATGGAGCACGAGAGCGGCGAGGTCGTGCGCGATTTTGAGCGGCCGGCGATGGTGTTCCAAAATTATGCGCTTTTCCCGTGGCTCAACGCGCGCGACAACGTGGCGTTCGGCCTGCGCATGAGCGGCATGGACCGCAAAAAGCGCGAACATATCGCGTGCGAGAAATTGAAGGAGGTCGGCCTTGAGCGCCTTGAGGACCATTATCCGAGCCAGCTCTCGGGTGGCCAGCGCCAACGGGTCGGCCTTGCGCGCGCACTCGCCATATCCCCCGACCTCCTCATCATGGATGAGCCTTTTTCAAATCTGGATACCATTACTTCCGAATCGCTCAAGGCCGACTTGCTCAGGATATGGCGCAGTTACGGCATGACCATCCTGATGGTGAATCACCTCATCCCCGACGCCATTGAGCTGTCCGACCAGATCATTGTGATGGAAGCGCATCCCGGACGCGTGGAGAAGACCCTTTCCGTGGACCTTCCGCGTCCGCGGGATGTGCGCGGACCGCAATTCTTCAAAGAAGTGGACGTATTGACCGAAGTCATCCGTAAAGTCTCCTAGATCCTCCGCACGAAGACTCTGCTATACTGCGGGCTCATCATCCTATGGAAAACGCACTCGTCGTCACCGATGTGAAGAAGCGCTACGCGGGCGGCACGGAAGCGCTGAAAGGCGTCTCGCTTACGATACCCAAGGGCGAATTTTTCGCGCTTCTGGGTCCCAACGGCGCGGGCAAGACGACGCTCATCGGCATCATCACCGGGCTCGTTACCAAGACCGAAGGAAGCGTGAGTGTGTTCGGCATTGATATCGACAAAGAGCCCGAACGGGCGCGCTCGCTTATCGGACTCTGCGGACAGGAGATCAATTTTGACCCGTGGATGAAGCCCTTGGACATCGTCGTCAACCAGGCCGGCTACTACGGCATCCCCCGCTCCGTCGCCGTCCCGCGCGCGAAGCGGCTCCTCGTCGACCTCGGTCTCGCCGATAAGAGCGACCAGATCGGCTTCAAACTCTCCGGCGGGATGAAGCGCCGGCTGATGATCGCCCGCGCGCTCATCCACCAGCCGAAGTTCCTCATCCTGGACGAGCCGACGGCGGGCGTGGACGTGGAGTTGCGCCGGAGCATGTGGGACTACCTTACGACGCTCACGAAAGAAGGCATCACCATCCTGCTCACCACGCATTACCTGGAAGAAGCGGAACGGCTCGCCAAACACGTCGCCATCATCAACAAGGGCCAGATCGTCGCGAACGGCTCCATGGAGGACATCCTCGCGCTCCACGACGGCACGGCGAGCGGCTACGGCGGCGGAAAGCTGGAAGACGTGTTTATGCAGCTCACCAGCACCACCTGACATGCCGCTCGATAAACAATTCATCTCGTTCTACACCATCCTGCGCAAAGGCGTGATCCGCATATTCCGCATCTGGTCGCAGACGCTGCTCCCGTCGCTTGTCACCTCCGTGCTCTATTTCGCCGTGTTCGGCAGCATCCTCGGCGCGCGCATCGGGAGCTTGAACGGCGTGCCGTATATGCTGTTCGTCGTTCCCGGCCTCGTCATGCTCTCCGTCATCACGAACTCGTTCATGGAAGTCGCCTCCACATTCTTTTTCGCGAAATTCTTTTCGCGCAATATCGACGAAGTGCTCGTCTCGCCCACGCCGCCCGCCGTCATCGTCGCGGGCTTTGTCGCAAGCGGCGTGGTGCGCGGCATGATGGTCGGCGCGCTCGTGCTCATCGTCTCACTCTTCTTCGCGCTCCCGTCGGTCGCGCATCCCTTTATTGTCCTCTTGTTCCTCTTCCTCTCCAGCCTGGTATTCGCGCTCGGCGGACTGGTGAACGGCATTTACGCAAAAAACTTTGACGGCATCTCCATCGTGCCGACCTTCGTGCTTACGCCGCTTGTCTACTTGGGCGGCGTCTTCTACTCCATACACTCGCTTCCTCCGTTCTGGCAGAACGTCTCGCTTGCCAACCCGATCTTCTATCTCATCAACGGCTTCCGCTACGGCTTCCTGGGCACGAGCGACGTCTCGCTCACGACGAGCGTCCTCGTTCTGCTCGGTCTTATGCTCGTCCTGCTCGGCGTCAACATCTACTTCCTCAAAAAAGGTCTCGGGTTGAAACAATAAACGAGGGCCGTCCGCAGACGACCCTATTTCTTCCTCACCAGCTTTCTTTGCCGGTCCGGTCCGACGACGTACACATCGTCATCTCCGCCGCCATACCGTTTTCTTGTCGGATCGGAAAGATACTTCCGCGCCGCTTCTTCGGCATCTTTCTCCGATTCGTATTCCGTATCGTTGATGCGGTAATACGGATCGCCCTCGTCTTCAAACCTGTCCCGCCCGACGATAAGCCACTTCCCTTCTGCTTTTGCGTTCATGCGCCCTCCGTCTGAAAATTAAAACGCTACGGTACTACCGTAGCGCGCTATACGGCGGAGGTCAAACGCCTTATTTCTTACGCTTGCGGGCGAGCGCGGCGCGCAAAAACTCGGTGAACAAAGGATGCGGGTCCAGAGGGCGCGCCCGGAGCTCGGGGTGGAACTGCGTGCCGAGCATGAACGGGTGCTCGGAGCGCGGGAGCTCGGCGATCTCCATCAATACGCCGTCGGGACTGGTGCCGGAGAACACGAGCCCGGCGTCTTCCAATCGCTTCACATACGCGGGGTTAATTTCATAGCGATGGCGATGGCGCTCCTCCACCAGCTCCTTCTTGTACGCGGCGCGCGCCATCGTGCCTTTCTTCAGGTACGCCGGATACACGCCGAGGCGCATCGTGCCGCCGTACTTGTTGTCGGCGAGATGCTTCTTCTGTTCCAGCATCACGTCCACGACCGGGTCTTCCGTGCTCTTCTTGATCTCGGTCGTATTCGCGTCTTTCAGCCCGAGCACGTGCCGCGCATACTCTACGACCATCAACTGCATGCCGTAGCAGAGGCCGAAATACGGTATCTTGTGTTCGCGCGCGAACTGGATGGCTTTTATCTTCCCTTCAATGCCGCTCTCGCCGAAGCCGCCCGGCACGATGATGCCGTTGTACTTCTTCAATACGGCGACCGCCTTTGCCCCGCCCTTCTCAAGGTCCTTGGAGTTGATCCACGTTATCACCGCCCGGCGGTTCAATTTTGCGGCGGAGAACTTGATGGCTTCTATGACCGAGAGGTACGCATCGGAAAGGACGAAGTTGCCCGTATCAAAATATTTCCCGACGATGGCGATGTTCACTTCCGGTACTTTCGTGTTGGACACCGCGGTTGCGAACTTCTTCCACTTAGCCAGGGACGCCTTCTTCTTCGCCGGCATTTTGAGCGCCTCCAGTATCGCGTCGCCGAGCCGGTCTTTCTCGAAATTCAGGGGCGCCTGGTAAATGCTGTCGATGTCCGGCGCGCTGATGACGCGGTCCTTGCGCACGTTGCACCAGATAGCGAGTTTTTCTTTGCGCTTGTCGTCCACGAATTCCTTGGAGCGCGCGACGATGAAATCCGGCTGGACGCCGTAGGAGTTCAAGTCGCGCACCGCCGTCTGGGTCGGCTTCGTCTTCATCTCGCCCAGGGTGCCCGGCGTGGGCAGGTACGACACCATCACAAAGAGCACGTCGTCCGGATACTGCATCTTCAAGACGCGCGCCGCTTCTATGAAGAGCGCGTTCTGGAAGTCGCCGATGGTGCCGCCGATCTCGATAACCGAGACGCGGCTTCCGTTGTAGGACGCCGCGGCCTCGATGCGCCGAAGTATCTCATCGCGCACATACGGGATGGCTTCCACGCACTTGCCGCCGTATTTGAGCGCGCGCTCATTCTCGATGACCGTTTGGTACACCATGCCGCTCGTCATGTAGTCCTCGTTCGTGAGGTCGCGGTTCAGGAAGCGTTCGTAGTTGCCCATGTCCTGATCCGTCTCAAGCCCGCTCCGCAGGACGAACGTCTCGCCGTGTTCGGTCGGGTTCATCGTACCCGCATCCACGTTCAGATACGGATCCACTTTCACCAAATTCACCGGATACCCTTTCTGCTGGAGGAGAAGGCCGATGGAGCTTGTGACCACGCCCTTGCCGACGCCGCTCATGACCCCGCCGAGGACGAATATATATTTGTGACCCTCTTTTGCCATATCAAACCTGCAGGTACTTACGGATAGCAAGCACCGACGCGACTGCGCCGAGAGCGATGCCCGACAGCATGATGATGAGGAACACGAAAACGAAGTGGTCCGTATAGTAGCTCGCCAGATTGAATCCGCCGAACCACCCCGCGGTCTTCATGCCCGCATACCAGGTGGCGGGCCACAGGAGGATGAGAACGACGAGCGCGCTTATGACGCCGGTAATGACGCCGGTCACGATGAACGGCCCCTGGATGTAAATATTGCTCGCACCCACGAGCCGCATCACCGCTATCTCGTCCTTGGCGGTGTAGATGGCGAGGCGCACGGTCGCGAACGCGATAAGTATGGACGCGATGGCGAAGAGCACGATGACGGCAAAACCGATCTCGCGCGTCGCCTGTATCGCCAGCGCAAGGCGATCGATGACCTCTTTGTTCTGCGCATAGTTGATGCGGTCTACGATGGACGTCCCGCCGGAGGAGAGCGCCGGCGACGCCTCAAGGAAGCTCACAATGCTCTCGTACTGGGAGGGATCTTTCGCCCGCACTTCGAGCGAAGCGTCGAGCGGATTGCCGCCGAGCTGCTCGAGCGCCTGAAGCGTGAGCTGATCGGTGGCGTGCCGTTCGCGGAACGCGGCGAGCGCGGCATCGGCCGAGGTATAGGTGACGCTTGCGACTTGCGGGAGCTTGGAAAGCTGATCTTTCACCGCCAGGATGTCGGACTCGCTTGCGGAAGTGACGAAGTACACGGACACGTCCACCTTGTCGCTCACGGTGTTGAGCGTGTAGGTGAGAAGCGCGGAAAGGAAGATGAGTGAAGCGATGATGGCGAGCGTCACGGTCATGATGAGCACGGTCGCCGCGGAGACCGCGCCGCCGCGGGCGAAGTTCTTTCCCCCCGCGATCATCATTCTTTTGCTAAGCATCCATCTCATAGGTAGATTCTACAGGGAATATTTCCCGTCCGCATCGTCGCGCACCAGGCGTCCGCGATCGATGGTGATGACCCGCTTGCCGATGGCGTCGACCACGCCCTTGTTATGCGTCGTGATGATGATGGTCGTTCCGAGCTCGTTGATCTTTTTCAGTATCTCCACGACCTCGTAGGTGTTGATGGGGTCCAGGTTGAGATCG
>JAJZRH010000037.1 GCA_021802795.1 bacterium | reverse complement strand
GAACCAGTATGAGTCACCAGATGGGCGACGCTTGTGCGTGTTCACTGCCCCTGTTAGCAATATTCCATCCGAATGGGAGGAATGGCGCGATGTTAACGTGCGCGACACCAACAAGCGCGGAGACGTCTTCAACGCCATCGTCAACACGCTTCGCAACGAACCAGAAGAAATGATCTTCCGTAATCTCGGGCTCACGATTTTGTCGCCCGAGGTGGAGTTCGATAACAAGACCAACGAGGTCATTGTTGTCTTCTCTGACAAAACGAAGCACGGTATTGCGAACGGAGGGCATACATTCTCTGCTATTCACGAAGTGCTTCAAACGGGGCATGTAGACGCCGAAGTGAAGGTGGAGTGCATCGTTGGTGATCTTGAGACGGACGAACGTGTTTCCATCGTTGATGGTAGGAACCGCTCTCGCGCAGCCCAAGCGCACTCTCTAGAGAATCAGCGAGATTCGTACAAGCCCATTGAGCGTGTTTTAACCAATCCGCGCTACAAGGACCGTATTGCATACTCGGAGTTCGATGTTGACCAAAATGATAAACGTAAGGATATCTCCATTCGGGAGATACTCTCGTACATTTACTGTCTGGACGCATTCGAAAAGAATACGCATCCGGTCGCGGCATATTCGTCTAAAGGAGCGGTGGTTGAATTCTATGCCGATAAGGACGAAAAAGGTAAGGAACGTCGCGTTATACTTGAACGAGCAAGTAAAATCCTGCCGGATATCCTTAAACTTCGTGATGTAATCTACCGCGATCTCCCGCAGGCTTATAACGATATAGGCGGCAAATTCGGAGCTCTCGAGACGATGGGTGTCTCGAAATATACCGAGCCGCATCCTCTCCGGTTTCTGGATGACGTCACGGAGTTTAACTATCCAGACGGATTCATCTATCCAATCCTCGCCGCGTTCCGAAAGTATATCGACCACAGGGGCGAATGGTCCTGGAAAGATGGGATAGATCCATTCAAGAAATGGGAGGAGAAGAAACTGGATGCCGCCTCAGCCATTAAGGACGCTGTTGGGTTCTCTCAGAACGCAAACAAAATGGGGAAGGCTGGCGCTACCTGGCGTATGACGTATGACGCTATCTAGTTAAATCCTAGCCGAAGAGAAAGGCCGCTCAGACCAATGCGTCCGGGCGGCCTTTCTTATCCCCAGGACCGAAAATGGGGGTTGCGGGAAATACGGCCGGCTGGTAGGATGGGCGCACTAGATACGAGTGAGTCACGGAGGGCGGGGCGAGAGAGATACATACGGGCGACGAAAAAGAAACGCGACAGCGATAGCGGAATTGTTTCCGTGCGTTCGCATTTTTATATGTTCTAGGGAAAACGTTCGAAATTAACCACCTCACGTTACCACCACATGCGCAAGAACCTCATCCAGAAGACCTTCGGTGCCTTCCGGGCTCCCCAGGTGCCGTTCCCGGACCTCGTCGGCCACCAGCGCGGCTCGTTTGACTGGCTCATGAAAGACGGCCTCGCCGAGCTTTTCAAGGAGTTTTCTCCCATCACCGACTACTCGGGGAAGAAGTTCGAGCTCAAGTTCGAGAGTTTTGAGATAGGGGAGCCGAAGTACGATGAGGACTTCGCGCGCGAGAACGCGCGCACCTATGAGGCGCCCATCAAGGCGACCGTGAAGCTCGTCAACAAGACGTTCGGTTCGGAGAAGTCGCAGGAAATCTTCCTGACCGACATGCCCATCATGACGCCGCACGGCTCGTTCATCGTCTCCGGCGTGGAGCGCGCCATCGTCCCCCAGCTCGCTCGCTCGTTCGGCGCGTTCTTCGTGTCCGAGCTCATCCGCGGCAAGGCGTACTTCGGCGCGAAGATAATCCCGCTTCGCGGCGTATGGATTGAGATAGATTCCGAGGCGGACGGCGCGATATTTGTGAAGATAGACCGCAAGCGCAAGTTCCCCATCACCCAGCTCCTCACCGTCTTCGGCGGCGGGCTCGGTGAAGCCGTCACGAAACATTTTGCAAAGGACCCGGCCGCGCTCGCGGCCATCAATGCCACGCTTGAGCACGACGAGGCGAAGTCGGTAGAAGAGGCATACGTGGAAATTCACCGTCGCATGCGCGACGGCGACCTGGCCACGCCGGAGAACGCCAAAAACTTCGTGCAGTCGCTCTTCTCTCCCGAGCGCTACGACGTGGGCAAGGTGGGCCGCCATCGCTTGAACGCGCGGTTCGGCCTCCCCACGACCGAGAAGGCGCTCGAGAAGCGCACGCTCACGCTCGCGGACTTCGTCCGCATCGTTTCAGAAATAGTGAAGTTGAACGCGGACCCGTCCGCGCGCCCGGATGACATTGATCACCTCGGGTTCCGCCGCGTGCGCTTCGTGGGCGAGCTTCTGCAGGCGCGCATGCGCGTGGGCATGAGCCGCATGAAGCGCAACATCCAGGACCGCATGAGCACCATTGAGAGCGAGACCACGCTCCCGATGGCGCTCGTGAACCCGCGCCCGTTCCACGCGTCCGTGCACGAGTTCTTCACCGCGAACCAGCTGTCCCAGTTCATGGACCAGCAGAACATCCTCGCGGAACTGGAGAACATGCGCACGCTCTCCGCGCTCGGTCCCGGCGGCCTCACCCGCGAACGCGCGGGCTTTGAAGTGCGCGACGTGCACCCGTCCCACTACGGACGCCTCTGCCCGATCCACACGCCGGAAGGCCAGAACATCGGTCTCATCCTCCGCCTCGCCACGCACGCGCGCACGAACGATTTCGGCGTCATTGAGACTCCGTATGTGAAAGTGAAGAACGGCAAGGTGACCGACGAGATAGTTTATTTGAACGCGCTCGATGAAGAGCTGGAATACGTTGCGCACGGCGCGACCAAGCTCGACGAGCAGGGCCGCATCATCACGGACCACGTGGAGGCTCGCCACAAGGGCGACCCGATAATCGTCCCGCGCACGGCCATCACGCTCATGGACGCGTCCACCTACCAGATGTTCTCCATCGCCACCTCCATGATCCCGTTCGTGGACCACGACGACGCGAACCGCGCCTTGATGGGTTCCAACATGCAGAAGCAGGCGACACCGGTCCTCATTCCCGAGGCTCCCTTGGTGGCCACCGGCATTGAAGAGCACGCCGCTCGCTCCACCGGCCGCCTCGTGCTCGCGACCGAGTCCGGCGAAGTGACCCACGTGGACGCCCGCAAGGTTACCGTTACGAATAAGGAAGGGAAGAAGAAGGAGTACCACCTCCAGGGCCTCACGCAGACCAACCAGAACTCCGCCTTCATGCAGCGGCCGTCGGTCGTGCTTGGCGACAAAGTGAAGAAGGGCGACGTGCTCGCGGACAACTCGTCTACCGATCAGGGACAGCTCGCGCTCGGCCAGAACGTGCGCGTGGCGTTCATGAGCTGGAACGGCGCGAACTACGAAGACGCCATCATCATTTCCGAGCGCCTCGTGGAGGAAGCAAAGTTCACCACGGTGCACATCGAGGACTTTGATTGCGTGGTGCGCGACACGAAGCTCGGTCCCGAGACGACCACCCACGACATTCCGAACGTCGGCGAACTCCGCCTCAAGAACCTTGATGAGGAAGGCGTCATCCGCATCGGCGCGGAAGTGCGCTCGGGCGACATCCTCGTCGGCAAAGTTACGCCGAAGGGCGAGACCCAGCTCACGCCGGAAGAGCGGCTTCTCCGCTCCATCTTCGGCGACAAGGCGAAGGACGTGAAGGACACCAGCCTCCGCATGGAAGGCGGCAAGCAGGGCCGCGTCATCGGCGTGCGCGTCTTCTCCCGCGAGAAGGGCGACCAGCTTGAGACCGGCATCATCAAGAAGATAGTTGTGACGGTGGCGCAGGTGCGCAACGTGTCGGTGGGCGACAAGCTCGCCGGCCGCCACGGCAACAAGGGCGTTATTTCCCGCGTGCTCCCGGTCGCCGACATGCCGTACGACAAGGACGGCAACCCGATAGACCTCATCCTCACGCCGCTCGGTGTTCCGAGCCGTATGAACCTGGGGCAGATCCTTGAAATGCACCTCGGCCTTGCGGCAAACACGCTCGGCTACCAGGCCGTCGTCCCGCCGTTTGCCGGCGCAACCGCAGACGAGATCCGCGACGAGCTCGAGAAGGCCGGCTTTGACCGCTCGGGCAAGATGCAACTCTTCGACGGCCGCACGGGCGACGCGTTCGCGCAGACTATCGCGGTCGGCTACATGTACGTCCTCAAGCTCCATCACATGGTGGAAGACAAGATCCACATGCGTTCCATCGGTCCGTACTCGCTCATCACCCAGCAACCGCTTGGCGGCAAGGCGCAGAACGGCGGCCAGCGCTTCGGCGAAATGGAAGTGTGGGCCCTGCTTGGCTACGGCGCGGCATACACGCTCCGCGAGATGCTCACTATCAAGTCCGACGACATCCAGGGCCGCTCCGCCGCCTTCGACGCGATAGTGAAAGGCGAGCCGATCAGTCACACGGGCACGCCGGCATCGTTTGCAGTCCTTACCAACCAGATCCGCGGCCTTGCGCTCGACGTTGAACCGTTGAACCTGCCGCCGGAACCGGAGGCGTAATTTATTAATCCTGAACTCTTCCTCTATGGCATTCACTCCCCGCAAGCTCCCTCCGAAGGACACCTGGAACGGACTCCGCCTCACGCTCGCCGGCCCGGAACGCATCCTGGCGTGGTCCTCTGGCGAAGTCACCAAGCCGGAGACCATCAACTACCGCACCCAGCGCTCTGAAAAGCACGGGCTTTTCGACGAGAAGATATTCGGTCCCGAGAAGGACTACGAGTGTTACTGCGGCAAGTACAAAGGCATCCGCTACAAGGGCATCGTCTGCGACAAGTGCGGCGTTGAGATAACGCGCTCCATCGTGCGTCGCGAGCGCATGGGCCACATAGAGCTCTGCACGCCGGTCGCGCACATCTGGTTCCTCCGAAGCGTGCCGAGCCGCATGGCGCTCCTGTTGGGCGCGTCCGCGACCGACATCGAGAAGGTGGTCTACTTCGCGGGCTACATCATCACGAAGGTTGCCGAGGAAGAGAAGAAGCGCCTCCTCACCGAACTCGAGAGCGAATACAAGTCCAAGTACAAGTCGCTCGGCTCTGACAAAGAGCGCGACGCGCTCAAGGAAAAGATGACGCTCACGAAGGCCGAAATAGACGGCGTCGTCGTCGGCAAGGTGCTGGACGAGCTCGAGTACCACCGCTTCTCCGTGAAGTACGGCGGCCTTTTTGAGGCGCGCATCGGTGCCGAGGCGATCTACGATATTTTTGCGAAACTCGACCTCAAGGAGCTCGAGAAGACGCTTGCCGCGCGCTACGAGCACGCCGGCGCCGCCGAGCGCGAGAAGCTCGCGAAGCGCCTCTCGCTCATCGCGGGCATGATCGCCTCCGGCGTGCGCCCCGAGTGGCTCTTCCTCACGCGCATCCCGGTCATTCCGCCGGCGCTTCGCCCGATGGTCGCGCTTGAAGGCGGCCGCCATGCGACCAGCGACGTGAACGACCTCTACCGCCGCGTCATCAACCGCAACAACCGTTTGAAGAAACTTATTGATATCCATGCGCCGGAAGTGATTCTGCGCAACGAAAAGCGCATCCTGCAGGAAGCGGTTGACGCTTTGCTCGACAATTCTATCCGCAAGAGCGGCGCGTCCGCCGGCGCCATGACCATGGCCCAGCGCCGTCCGCTGAAGTCGCTCGCTGATTATCTGAAAGGCAAGCAGGGCTACTTCCGCCAGAACCTCCTCGGCAAGCGCGTGGACTACTCCGGCCGCTCCGTCATCGTCGTCGGTCCGGACTTGGAAC
>JAJZRH010000036.1 GCA_021802795.1 bacterium | reverse complement strand
AAGAAAAGTCGCTCTCGATTGAAGGCGGCACGGTGACGCACCTGCAGTACGGGCTCTTGCGCGCGCGCAAGATCCTCGCGTATGCTTCCGACGGAGCGGAGGGCGCCGGGGAACCCGCCGCGCCGTACGCCATTGAACGGCTCATCCTGCATTTCCCCGAAGTCGCCGCGCGCGCCGCGCGCGAGCTCTCGCCGAACCTGCTTACGACCTATCTCACCGAGCTTGCGGGCGCGTGGAACTCTTTTTATGCGCAGGAGCAGGTACTCGGTTCTTCCGAGGAGAAATACAAACAGCGCGTGGCGCGCGCGTTCGCGAACACGATGACGAACGGGCTTACGCTCCTCGGTATCCCCACGCCGGAGAAGATGTGATATTGCGCGCGCCCTCTCGGCGCGCTAGATTCATTCGCAGACTGCACAATCCCGTGAGTCGCTAGAAAAGGAGTCTAGAAGATGCCTACAAAGGGAAATGGCTACGACGAAGGAGATGTCGTAGCGCAGGCGGTAAAGCTGTTCCAGAGGCTGTATGAGGATTCGCAGGATGCGTTCTTCGCCTGCGCGGCGCAGTTCAACCGGGCATGCGAACTCAATGCAAAAGCCGAAGCCGAGCGGTTCCGGGCCCTTCAGGAAGCGCTGGAGGCGAATTCCGGATGCGTCTTCCATCCCGCGGTCGTCGCTTTCGCAAACTGGGCCCTCGTCAAAAACCCCGAGGACGTACGGAGGCGATTCGCCAAGTTCGTGGAAGATCTGCAAAACGCCGAGCGCACATCCAAAGAGCAACAGGGCTCACCCAAAGGAGAAAGGAAACTCAGGGCCGTCTGATCAGCCCAGGCCACAAAAACAGTCGCGGAAGTAGCGCGGCTGTTTGTTTTTTATCGCGCAAACGCTAGACTGGCTGAATATGGCGGATATGCCCGACAAATCGGAAGCGGCGAAGCGCGAGGAAGCGACGCTCGCGTTCTGGGAGCGCGAGCGCATATTCGAGAAGTCCCTCGCCAAACAGTCCCCGAAAGGCGATTTTATTTTCTACGAAGGGCCGCCGACCGCGAACGGCAAGCCCGGCATTCATCACCTGGAAGCGCGCGCGTTCAAGGACGCCATTCCGCGCTATAAGACGATGCGCGGATACCGCGTGGATCGCCGCGCCGGCTGGGACACGCACGGCCTGCCGGTGGAGCTGGAGGTGGAGAAGCAGTTGGGTTTCAAGGGCAAGCCGGACATAGAGAAGTACGGCATCGCCGCGTTCAATAAAAAATGCCGCGAGAGCGTGTTCGCGTACATCGATCTCTGGGCGAAGTTCACCGAACGCATCGGCTACTGGGTGGACGAGTCGAAGGCGTACTTCACCTTTGACAGCTCATACATGGAAGTCCTGTGGCATCTCTTTGCGCAGACGGCGAAAGACAAGCGTCTCTATAAGGACTACAAGGTCGTGCCGTGGTGCCCGCGCTGCGGCACCGCGCTCTCTTCGCATGAGCTTGCGCAGGGCTACCAGGATGTAAAAGACCTGACCATCACGGCGAAGTTTGAATTGGTTGATGAGCCGGGCACCTACCTGCTCGCATGGACGACGACGCCGTGGACCTTGCCCGGAAACGTAGCGCTCGCGATCGGAGAGAACATCGCGTACGGGAAATACGAAAAAGACGGCGTACGCGTCATACTTGCGGATGCTCGGGCGGCCGACGTGCTTGGAGAAGAGTGGACACGGGTTGCCGATGCCGGCGCTCTTGTCGGTAAGGCGTACCGGCCGCTCTATGATTTCGCGAAGGACCTCGCGCCGGCGTCGGAGAAAGATAAATTCAAGAAAGCGTTCCAGGTATACGCAGCGGATTTCGTCACGACCACGGACGGCACCGGTATCGTGCATACGGCGGTGATGTACGGACAGGAAGACTTTGAGCTTGGGAACAAAATCGGTCTGCCGAAAGTGCACCTCGTGAATCCGGAAGGGAAATTTGTTGAAGGAACCGGCATGCTCGCCGGCCGCTCGGTCGTGGAAGAGGAGACATCGGTGGAGATACTGAAGGACTTGCAGGCGCGTAATCTTCTGTTCAAGAAAGAGTCCCACACGCACACCTATCCGTTCTGCTGGCGGTGCAAGACGCGGCTCATCTACTACGCGCGCAATTCGTGGTATATCCGCATGACTGATCTGCGCGGGAAGCTCGTCGCCGAGAACAAGAAGATCCACTGGGAACCGGAATATATACGCGAAGGCCGCATGGGCGAATGGCTTTCGGGCGCGAAAGACTGGGCGATAAGCCGCGAACGATACTGGGGCACGCCCCTGCCGGTGTGGCAGAGCGCGGACGGCGGCGAACAGCTTGTCGTGGATTCGGTGGAAATGTTGAAAGCGCACACAAAGAAGTCCGGCAACACGTATTTCGTCATGCGGCACGGCGAGGCAGAGGAGAACATCAAACACGTCGTGAGTTCCGGCGCCGATGACCGCAATGCGCTTACGGAGGAAGGGAAGAGGGAGGCGGAGGCCGGGGGTAAAAAACTGCGCGCTAAGAAAATAACGAAAATATTCACATCGCCGCTCTTGCGCACAAAGCAGACTGCCGAGATCGTCGCGCACGCGCTTGGCATTGGGCCGTCCGCGATAGTCGTCGACGACCGCCTTCGCGAATTTGACTTCGGAGAGTTTAAGAATCGCCCTCTCGCAGATTTCTTCGCTTTCCGCGACCCGCATGCTTACGACGATCGCGTACCGGGGGGAGAGAGCGATCTGGACGTGAAGCGCCGGTGCGGAGAGTTCCTCTATGAAGCGGAAAATTCGTTGCAGAACGAGAACGTGCTCATCGTGACGCACGGAGCGGGATTCCAAGGACTGTTCGCCGCCGCGGAAGGAGCCGACAAGAAGCGCGGCAAGGAACTTATCCGTGAGATACGCGCCGGCCGCGGAGAAATCCTCAAACTCGACTTCGTGCCGCTCCCGCGCAACGAGGACTTCGAGCTCGATCTGCATCGCCCGTATATCGACGACGTCGTGCTTGTGTCCGAGAAAGGAACGGAACTGCGGAGGGTAAAGGAAGTGATGGATGTATGGTTCGACTCCGGCGCGATGCCATTCGCACAGGCGGCGAAGGAACGCGGGAATGAGCCGCTCGCAGCCTTCCTGAAGAAGGTCGCCTATCCGGCCGATTACATCTGCGAGGCCATCGACCAAACGCGCGGCTGGTTCTACACACTGCTTGCCGTGGGAACGCTTTCGGGACGCGGCGCCGCATTCAAGAACGCCATATCGCTCGGGCACCTCTTGGACGCCGAGGGGCAGAAGATGAGCAAGTCCAAAGGGAATGTGGTGGATCCGTGGGTAGAGATGGACAAGTGGGGCGTGGATGCGCTCCGGTTCTGGATGTACAGCGTGACGGGAGCCGGCGACTCGAAGAACTACGACGAGAAGACGGTGAAAGAAGCGGCGAAAGTGCTCTCGTGGGTGGAGAATAGCGCAAAATTTTACGAACTGTTCAAAGACGCTCCGCGGGTAGAGGGGGTATCGACGGCGATGGACCGATGGATGGAAGCGCGCGCGGGCGAGGCGGTTTCGACCGTTACTGAAGCGATGGATAATTACCGGCCGTTCGAGGCGACGCGCACCGTCGCGGGCCTCGCGGAGGACCTCTCGCAGTGGTACGTCCGCCGCATCCGCGATCGCGTGCGCGAAGGCGATGCCGTTGCACTCGAGACCCTGCGCCTGGCGCTCCGCACCATAGCTCTCTTGCTTGCGCCGTTCGCGCCCTTCCTTGCCGAGGAGGTGTTCGGGAAGGTGCGTTCAAGCGACGACCCGATAAGCGTGCATCTGGCCGATTGGCCGAAAGCCGAGAGTTTCTGGAGCCGACTGTTCGGCCGCTCCGGACGGGAGGAGCTGTTGCGGGGAATGGCGCGCGTTCGCACGCTCGCCTCGGATGCGCTTCAGTTGCGGCAGAGGGCGGGCATTAAGGTCCGCCAGCCGCTTTTGAAGCTCTCCGTACCGGACGCTCTTCCCAAAGAGCTCGCGCAAATACTCGCGGAGGAAGTAAACGTAAAGAATGTCTTCACGGATCACTCGACCGTTGAACTGGACACCGAGCTCACCCCGGAACTCGTCAAAGAAGGCGATGAGCGGGAAATGGCGCGCGCGGTCGCCGAAGCGCGCAAAACTGAAGGATTCCTCACTCATGACGCGGTCCGCGCGGAGGTCCGCGCGGAAGGGAAGCATTCGGCAGTGCTCTCTACCGGCACCGTGCGTTTCGACCTCATACGGGATGCGTCATAAATACGAAATACGCGGCATCGTGCTCGCTCGGGCTCCGCTCGGCGAAGCGAACGCGCTTGTGACCGTGCTTACCGACGAGGTCGGCCTTGTACGCGCGCGCGCGCAGGGAGTGCGCCGGCAGGGAGCCAAGCTCGCCGCCGCGCTCGCAACGTTCTCTGAGAGTTCGCTGGTGCTCGTGCGCGGGAAGGAAGGCTGGCGGGTAGCCGGCGCCGTGCTGGAGGAGAATTGGTTCGGCCGCCTCGCGGACGCGGCGGCGCGTTCGCGCGCCGCTCGGGTGTCGGGGCTTCTCTTGCGGCTTGTCGGCGGCGATGCGCCGGACCCCCGGCTTTTCGGCACTGTTCGCAATTTCTTCGGGGCGCTTGAGAGCCTTCCCGAAGAGTCGCGGGAAGACGCCGAGGCGCTCGCGGTGCTGCGCATACTCGCCGCACTCGGCCTTGATGCGGGGAAGCTCCCGGAGGAAGAAGGGGACTTTACTCCGGCCATGCTTGCCGCGGTTCGCGAGCGAAGAGCGGAGTACATTGCGCGCATCAACCGCGGTATCGCCGCCTCGGGTCTTTAAATTCTTGTATACTGGTACGTAATGCCGCAATTTCCGGAAGACGATCTTAGTTCGCTCGAGCGGGCGCGCCGGCGCCTGTATCGGCCGGATACCGGGGAGCGCGCACGCGTCCCGCTCTCTGCACCCGGGGAGCGCACGCTTCCGCACGGATGGGAGGAGGGGGAACTCCCGCATCCTCCGCACGCCGGGGAGCGCCACGTGCGTCTCGCTGGCGTTTTTTTCGTTGCCGCTTTTGTATTCTTCATCGTTGCGCTCGGCATCGCCGGATACTTCTTCTATTTCGGAGGCAACGCGGTCTCGGTGGACAAGGTCACCATCGACATCCAGGGCCCGACAACGGTCGCCGGCGGCGATACCGTCCCGCTCTCGCTGACCATTACGAACAAGAATCCGGTCGCAATAGACAATGCGACCATCGAAATAGATTTTCCGAGCGGGACGCGGGATGCGGCGAACGTGCTGAACGCGTATCCGCATTACATTGAAAATCTGGGCACGCTTCCGAGCGGCGCAAGCGTGACGCGCTCGATCAAGGCCGTTCTGTTCGGCGCCGCCGGGCAGGCGCTCGAGCTCCCGATCTCGTTCTCCTACGGCGCCGCCGGCAGCAATGCCACGTTCGCGAAAAAGTCTTCCTATACGCTCGCGATCTCGTCGACGCCGCTCTCGGTGTCCGTCGATACGCTCTCCGAGACGGTCTCGAACAAACCGCTCACGCTCACGCTCACCGTCCGCAGCAATGCGACGGTGCCGCTCAGTAACGTCGTTCTCTCGGGGGCGTTCCCGTTCGGCTTCTCGGTCACCTCGTCATCGCTCCCGCTGAATAATTCGAGTTTCCTGCTCGGCACGCTCGCGCCCGGTGCGAGCAAGACGATAACGCTGACCGGGATACTCACGGGGCAGAACAATGAGCAGCGCGTATTCCACTTCACGGTCGGGACCGCGAACGGCGCGAGCAACCAAACGCTTTCCGTGTCGTATATGACCCAAGATGCAACGGTCACCATAGCGGCGCCCTTTATTGATACGACGCTCGCGCTCAATGGCGACACGTCGGGGGCCGCAACGATCGCTCCCGGAAGCACCCACCGCGTAACC
>JAJZRH010000035.1 GCA_021802795.1 bacterium | reverse complement strand
GGCAGAACCGGTTCGGGTGCGGGCGGAGTCTCTACCGCTTGCTGTGCGGCGTGCGCTTCCCGAGCGCGCATCGAAAGACCGATACCGAGCACGCAGGCGCCGAATATGACGGCAAGCAAGTTGCGTACCGCGACCGGCAGGCCGGAGAACGGCGCAAGGATGACGAGAACGCCGAGAAGAATAAGTGTGCTGGTGCGGGACATGAATATAGTCTACCAGACTATACGAACCCTGTTAAATACGATTTGAGGCAGTTCCAAAGAAATAAAACCAATACATAGGACAGTCCTATGTATTATCGGTTTGGAAATTAAGCCACTCTGTATGTAAATCTTCGAAATCTTTCTCCTCCAAAAAATACGCGGGAAATGCATCTTTAGCGAGGAGAGCGCATTCCTCCCTGCTTGTGTCTAAGTAAGATGTGTAGCTTGAATATTTATAGGTTGAAAGAAATTTCTTTGTTTCCATTATATTTTTAATTCCCCGTTCTTTCCATGTTGAGTCTATTAATTTAACAGGATTGAGGTGTATATACGCAAACAGGTATTTCAAGTGGGTATCTGACACCACGTGCTGTGATCTGTATCGTCCCTGAAATAAGGGGCCGACTCGACCGTGACGTTTATTAAAATAGGTGGAGTACCCCGTGCAGAGTTTCCTCATAAATGCGGCGGTTCCTCCTTCGACGACTTCTTTGATGAGGATGTGAAAATGATTTGGCATAAGCACCCATGCGCCAATTGCAACAAGCGGCTCTCCGCGATCAATCTCCTTCAATTTTTTATTTTCGATATCACGAAAGACAAAATGTTCAGTACCATTCGCCAGATACAATAAGCGCTTAAAACGATCCCGGTCATGTTGTGTAAGCGAGATGTCTCGCTTTTCAACTCCGCGATTATAGAGGTGGTAATACTCTCCTTCAGAAATTACATGTCCCCGCTCCATAGCATCATCATACCACCTGTGTACATAGGACAGTCCTATGTACACAGGTGGACATGTGTCGACTTGAAGGGATTTAACAGGGTGGTTACTATTTCCGCTTCGCTTCAATAATAACCACAAATTCTCCCCGCACGGCGTCCGGATGTGCGGCAAAATGCGCCTGTATTTCTTCCGCATTCCCCGAGACAACTTCTTCATGCATTTTCGTGAGCTCGCGTGCGATGGTGACGCGCGACAACTTGAGCATCGCGAGTTCCTCAAGAAGCTTCAAGATGCGGTGCGGCGATTCGTAGAGGACGACCGGCAGCTCGCTCACCGCAATGCCTTTGAGCGCGGTCTGGCGGCCCTTCTTGTGCGGCAAAAATCCGAGGAAGGTGAAGCCGTTTGAATCCATCCCTGCGATAGAAAGCGCGGCCGTGAGCGCGGAGGCTCCCGGTATCGCTTCAACAGTCGCCGACGGTGCGCGTTCCCGCACCGCTTTGACCAGCCGCGCACCCGGATCGGAAATGCCCGGAGTGCCCGCGTCCGAGACGAACGCGACGCGCTCCCCCGCTTCGAGCCGTTCAATGACCTCGTCCGCTTTCTTCGCTTCCGTCACCGCATCCAGCCGCTGGAGCGGCTTTTTTATTTCATAGCGCGCGAGCAATTTTGAAATAACGCGCGTGTCTTCGGCGTAAATGACGTCGCATTCTTTGAGCGTCCGCAGGGCGCGGAGCGTGATGTCTTCCAGATTCCCTATCGGCGTGGCGACAATGGAGAGCGTTCCCATATTATTTTTGAGCGACGAGCGCATCAGCGACTTTGTAGATATCGCCCGCGCCCATGGTCATAACGACGTCCTCCGGACCCGGTTCCTCGGCGAGTGCTTTTTCTATCTCTGCGAAAGTCGCGGTGCGGGCGGACACGCCGCTCCGGCTGATGCGCTCTGCGAGTATCGCGCTGGAGATTGAGCCATCATCAACTTCGCGCGCGGCGTAGATGGGCGCAATGAGCACTTCATCCGCATCGGTAAAAGCAGTTGCAAACTCTTCCAGGAGGTCCTTGGTGCGGCTGTAGAGGTGCGGGTGGAACGCGACGAATATCTTGCCCTTCGCCTTTGCGCGGAGCGCGTGAAGCGTCTCCTTTACCGCCGTCGGGTGGTGCGCATAGTCGTCGTACACATCAGCGCCGCGCGCGGTCTTTCCTTTGTATTCAAACCTCCGCCACGTCCCCTGAAAATTAGAAAGACTATCATATATGATAGTGTCCTCGATCTGCGGAAATGCGGCCCGCGCTGCTGCAGCGGCGGCGCGTGCATTCATCTGGTTGAACTCTCCGGGCAGGCGCAACTCATAGGCCGGCTCTTTTGTGTAATCAACGACTTTCGCTTTCGCGTTTGCGAGAAGCGGAGCGATATTCGGATTGCTCGGGTTAGTCACGATAGCGCCATCCGTCGGAACGGCCTCAACCGCTTTTTTAAACGTCTCCTGCATAGCACCGAGCGAAGGGTAGAAATCGGTGTGGTCCCATTCAAGATTGTTCACCACAAGCACCTTCGGCGAGAGGTGGAGCAAATGCGCGCGGAACTCATCCGCTTCAACTACGAAAATATCCGAATCCCCGTGCAGATAATTAGAACCGAAATCCTTCACGATGGAGCCTACAATCGCCGTCGGCGACGCGCCCGCGTCCTTCAATATCTTTGCAAGCATGCCGGTCGTCGTCGTCTTGCCGTGCGTCCCTGCAACCGCAACGGTTCGCTTTTCTTTTGAAACGTCGCCAAGCGCTTCAAAGTACGACTGTTCTTTAATGCCGAGCTCGCGAGCGCGAATACGCTCAACAAATCCTTCGGAGCCTTCAACGACCGCATCGCTGTACACAACGAGTTCGGCATCGATCGGAACAATCTCAGGACTATGCCCGACTGCAACGGTAATGCCGCGCTTTGCGAGCATGTCGTGAACTTTCTGGCTCGGGTCCCGGTCGGAACCCGACACGACGGCTCCCTGATCCTTGTAGTACTGCGCAAGCGCGCTCATGCCGATGCCCCCGATACCGATGAAGTGGACCTTTTTCATAACGCCTTCACGATAGCAGTAAATTGGTCGCCGCGATCAAACTCGTTCTTGAACATGCCGAATGAGGTGAACGCCGGTGAGAAAAGGAGCGTGTCGCCCGGCTCCGTTGCGGCAAATGCTTCGCGCACCGCTTTCTCAAGGTCGTCGAAAACGGAGGCGTTGGGCAGAAATTCGAGCACCCGGCTTGTGCCGGTGCCGGCGAGCAGAATGACCCGCTTTACCTCCCCGAGCTTCAGGAGAAGCTCATTCATATCAAGACCCTTATCGGTACCGCCGGCGATCAGCACCGTGTGCGCTGGGTCGAGCGCGGCGAGCGCAGCCAGGGTCGCCTCGGGCGTGGTCGCCGTCGTGTCGTTGTATATCTTCACGCCGTTCACTTCGCGCAAGAGTTCAAGCCGCCCCGGCACGCCCGCAAAGGCGGCAAGCGCGCGGCGGCTCACGTCGTCGGGTACATCAAGCGCGCGGGCGGCCACGAGCGCGAGTGCGGCGTCGTAGCGATTATGGAGTCCGGGTATAGCGAGCGTCCAGGTGTCCGGAAGCTTCAGCGTATCCGCAACAAGCGTTTTCGATTCAATGCGCTCGCCGTACTTATCAATGATGGTCGGCGCGCACTGCTTGCCGAGGATGAGCGTATCTTCCTCGCTCTGGTAGAGAAAAATGTGCGCCTTATCGGCGAGATACGCGTCCAAGTCATCATGATAATAGTTGAGGTGGTCCGGATAGAGCGTCGTGAAGACGGCGATGTGCGGACTCATCTGCGCCTCTCCCCAGCCCTGCAATTGCCACGAATCGAGCTCGAGCACTGCGATATGTTCCAGTGTCGCCTCTCTGAGAAGCGCGAGTGTGGAGACGCCGCGCACATTCCCGCCGATGAGCACCGGCTTCTTCGCCTCTTTCAGTATGGCGTGGAGCATGTGCGCCACCGTGGACTTGCCGCGCGTGCCGGTGATGCCGACGCAGACGATGCCGGAAATCTCCGCAAAGAGATCCGCACTCATCCGGACCGGTATACCGTTCTTCTTCGCTTCCGCGATATATGGTGAATCAAGCGGTACGCCGGCGGCTTTCAAAATAAAATCGCGGTCGCGGAAATCCTCCAACCGATGCTCGCCGAAAACGAACGTGATGTTCGAAAATGATTCCAGTTGCGCCACCGAGTCCGCTAATTCCTCCCTTGATTTCAGGTCGGTCACAATGAGCTCCGCCCCGCACTCGGCGAGGTATTTTGCGTCTCCGACCCCGCGACCGAGAAGCCCAAGCCCCATCACGGTTATTTTCTTACCGCGGAAATGTGAGGAGGCGTCCATGCTTATATAGATTCCTTTAGCTTGAATTTCATCCCGAGGAACGTGCCCGTGGCGATACCTGCCGCGTACACGACAACAGAAATGAGACTCCGGTTCTGGTCCAGATCCGCGAGAATGTTGTACAGAACCCAGAAAGAAAGCAGCGAGATGATGAAGCTCGTTGTCACCGCCATCAGGACCTTTTCCTTGGCGATCGCACGCCAATTAAGCGTCAGGACGAAATCCTGGCAGATCGCTACGATGAAATAGAGTCCAAGTTTCCAGGCCGGAACAGACGAGAGGAAATCCATGGTGCGTGTGCCAGGATTCGAACCTGGGACCGTCCGCGTATCAGGCGGATGCTCTACCAACTGAGCTACACACGCATTTGTCGATTCTAGCAAAAATCCCTTTGTGTTTCCACCTCAAACAAAAACACCCTTTCGGGGTGTTTTTTTGAGTATTGAAAAGATGTTGCTGTGCGCTCTTTTGTTCCGCCTATTCTGTCCCGGTCGAGGCGTCATATGAGCGCCTCGACCGCCACCGGGTTACGTTATCCGGCTTCCGAGCATCGTTTAGAGACGAATGCTATCTCTCGTAATTCTTGCGAATTACATCGACATGCTACGCCTTTCGGGCAATAGCGATTCCAATTTGGATATGTTCCACGAACAGCTTCCGCTACCCGTGCCTTGTTCTGTGTTCCCCTCATATCGCTATGAGGCATGGACTATATCATCATCCGTTCTTCAAACCGCATTCGTTTTATCGGGTGCCATGACCCGACAATACGCGCAAAGTCTGCATGCGATGCTGTACTCACGAAACAGCGCCAGTAATTTGGATCAACACGGTAACTCGGATTATGGAGTACGCCGGTTTTTATATCCAGACTCTGAAGTATTTCTTTAAGTTTCTGCATCTTGTCTCGATCTTTCTGAACAAGTTGTATGTAGAGTGAAGCGTCCCGATTGTGCGGAATACCTCCTTCTGCATCAAAGAAACCGCGTATATAGGCCGCTTTTTCTTCACTTGTTTTGAGAGACAGAGGGTCGAACTTGAAATCAAGAAATGCGGCGGTCGTTTCAAGATCGTATACGTCGCGCTTACCTTCTCGATACATCCACGACTTATTGCCGAGATGACTCAGAAGGTCTTTTAGAACCGTTAACCATTCGGTTCCTTTTTGGGAAAACCGAATGCGATTCTGGCGACGATACGCATCGTGAAGCGCACCTTGCAGATAGGCCTTGATTTCAGGCTTCGACTGAAACGGCGATCGGCGTGTAGTCTCTGAGGGGTCAATTACGACTTCCCTGCTGATTTTCTGCACCCGACGCATTGTCACGGGCATATTTTTATTATACCTCGTAGCGCGGGATTCACAGGTCTTCCAGCATATAGCCAATTTAATTTTTCGAGGGATTACTCCCAAGCGTCGCAACCGGTGCAGTATGCACCAACGACTTAGTCCTTGTCATTGAATTTGCCGTAGTACTGCGCAAGGCAGTCCTTCGGGCACCCCCAACTCCCTTGACTTGACGGGCGGTGAGTACAAGACTCGAGAACGTATTCACCGCAGTTTAGCTGACCTGCGATTACTAGCAATTCCGGCTTCATGAGGTCGGTTGCAGACCTCAATCCGTACTGGGGGCGGTTTTATAAGGATTGGCTCCGCCTTACGGCATTGCAACCTGTTGTACCGCCCATTGTATTATGCGTGCAGCCCAAGGTATCAGAGGGACATGCTGATCTGGCGTCATCCCCACCTTCCTCTCCCGTGAGGGAGCAGTCTCGCCTGGCCATATAGGCAACAGACAACGGGGGTTGCGTTCGTTACCCCACTGAAGGGAACAGTTCAAACC
>JAJZRH010000034.1 GCA_021802795.1 bacterium | reverse complement strand
GTTCCGGCGAACTTGTCGGGGGTGGTAGTATTACAGAATGAGTCACACGCGCCTCTGGGTTGCCGCATCCATCATCGCACTCGTCGTCATCGGCGGTTTCGTCTTGTCGGTGCCGCACACTCGCGATGTACCGAAAACTCCGGCGCTTCAATCCGCCGATACGGGAGTCCCGTCCGTTTCCGTACGCGATCTTTTTAAGAAGGGCGTCCATACCATTACCGGTTCGCTTCTCGCGCCGAATGCATGCGCTACGGTCTCCGCGCAGGCTTCGCTCCAGGGCGATGCGTCGAGCACGACCGGCATTCTCATCGACCTAATGATGCCGAACGATTCCGGCGTGTGCCTCCAGGTCCCGACGCGCGTAACGTTCGAAGCGAGCGTGTCGGCGCCCGCGTCCCTGCCGATAACGGTGATGGTGAACGGCGCTTTGGCGACCACGAGCGCGCCATGACGACCCTGCCGATCATCACCAAGGCCGACGGGACCACCGAGGTCTTCGATCCCGCGCGTCTGGTGATATCGCTCAAGCGCGCCGGAGCGGGCGCGCATGCCGCCGAACACATCGCGGAGACCATCACGAGTTCCATCGCTCCCGGCACCTCCTCCAGAGAAATTTATACCCGCGCTTTTGCGCTTTTGCGCCGCGAAGCGCGCCCCGTCGCCGCCCGGTACGCGCTTCGGCGCGCCCTGCTTGAACTCGGTCCCACCGGGCATCCGTTCGAAGATTTCATATCGCACCTTTTGCGCGCGGAAGGGTGGGAGGTGGAGACGCGCAAACTCATAAAAGGGAAGTGCGTCACGCACGAAGTTGATTTCTACGCGTCGCACCCGGAACAGAACACGTTCATCGCCGCCGAGCTGAAATATCATAATGATCCGGGCTACAAGACCGATCTGAAAGTCGCGCTTTACGTGAAGAGCCGTTTCGATGACATATTCAATTGCGATCCGGCGGTGCGCGCGTGCCCCATCGACCGCGGCCTTCTCGTCACCAACACGAAGTTCACCTCGGAAGCCATTGCCTATGCCGAATGCGCGGGCGTCGAGCTCCTTGGTTGGGGCTATCCCGCAGATGACAGTCTGGCGGCGCGCATGCACCGCATGAAGGTGTATCCCATCACCGCCCTTACCGGGCTTTCGCGCGCCGAGAAGCGCCTCCTCATTGAGCACGACACCATCGCGGTCGACGAGGTCATTCGGGAGCGGCGGCGGCTTGATATTCTGCATCTGCCGAGCGACCGAGTGGGTGAATTGCTCGCGGAAGCCGAAGGTCTTCTCACCCTTCCGGCTTATGCTACTGTTTCCGTATGACAAAGGCGTTTTCGGTCAATTCATTCATCGTCGGCATCATGTTCGGCGTCCTTTTGGCCGGAGCCTGGTTCCTGGGCCGGGACTCGTCTTTTGTATTCTCGCTATCCTCTCCCCACGCTGCTTCGGGGACCGGGACCGTTCCGCAGAAAAGCGGCGCGGTCGCCGTGAACGATCAGCCCGCAGGCGATGCGGTCATGGTCGAGTCGGTTACGGTACCGCCGCCGGGCGTGTGGATAGCGGTGCGCGAGGTAACGGACGGCGACCTGGGGAATGTGCTCGGCGCGGCGCGCGCGGGAGGCCCCAGGACCAATCTCTCCGTCCCGCTTTTGCGGGCGACCGAACCCGGCCGCTCCTACGCGGTCCAGCTCTATCGCGATGACAACAACGGCGCTTTTGATCCTTCGGTGAACAGCGTCTACGTCGACTTTGATACCGGCGCGCGCGTCGTCGCGTACTTCACGACGACCGAATAATATGGCGGTGCGCAAGACACGGAGCGGATACGGACCATTCGATCCATCTTCGCCGGAACCGTACAAAGTGAGCCGTTCCAAGCTCGACCTTTTTTCCGAATGCCCGCGATGCGCGTACCTGGATATGCGGCTCGGCGTGAAGCGTCCGTCCATGCCGTCGTTCACGCTCAACAACGCGGTGGACGAGCTCCTGAAGCGCGAGTTTGATATCCATCGCGCGAACGGTACGAAGCACCCTTTGGTAGAAAAATACGGCCTGGACGCGGTGCCGCTTGCAGACGAGCGCCTGGAGGAGTGGCGCGATGCGCTCCGCCGCGGCATCAGTTATCTCCATGAGCCGACGAATCTGCTTATCCGCGGCGGCATTGACGATGTGTGGGTGAATCCTGCGGGCGAGCTCATCATCGTGGACTACAAGGCGACAAGCAAAAAAATCGGACCGAGCACGGAAGATGATCTGTATGACTCGTACAAACGCCAGCTGGAGATTTACCAATGGCTCTTCCGCAAGAACGGCTTCGCCGTTTCGCCGACCGTCTATTTCGTGTACGTGAACGGAAAGTCGGACGCGAAGGCATTCGACGGCAAGCTTGAATTCGACGTGGAGCTCATTCCGTATACCGGCAGCGACGCGTGGGTGGAACCGGCGGTGTATGACCTGAAGAAGATGCTTATGAGCGACGAGATACCGGCGACGGGAACGTCATTTGGCGGCGGACCCTGCGAATACTGCTCCTATCGCGAGGCGGCCGGCAAGATACTCCTGGAGCTTCATACCAAAAATAAGAAAAAGGAATAAGATGTGCGTATGAAAAGAAGCTCGTTCGCCGATCGCGTGCGGGATGCCGTGCGACAAATACCGAAAGGGGAGACGCGCTCCTACGGAGAAGTGGCGCGCGCTATCGGATACCCTGGCGCGGCGCGCGCTGTGGGCACGGTGATGAAAAATAATTACGACCCAAGCGTGCCGTGTCACCGCGTCGTGCGCGCCGATGGACGCGTGGGCGAGTACAACCGTGGCGGCGAACGGGCGAAGAAGCGCTTATTGGAGAAGGAAGGCGCGCTATGAACGTCAAGATCGAGCCGTCGTGGGCGGAGCACCTGAAAGGCGAATTTGAGAAGGACTATTTCGCCGAGCTCACCGCGTTCGTAAAAAAAGAATACGAGGACGGAAAGGTGTACCCGCACCCCAAGAACATCTTCCGCGCTTTTGACCTCTGTCCGTTTGAAAAGGTGAAAGTGGTCATTCTGGGGCAGGACCCATACCACGGCGAGGGACAGGCGAACGGGCTTTGCTTTGCGGTCGGTGAGGGCGTGCGCGTCCCGCCATCGCTCCAGAATATTTTTAAAGAAATCCAAAGCGATCTCGGCAAGCCGCTTGTGCACACCGACGGCGACCTCGCGCGTTGGGCGAAGCAAGGCGTACTTCTCTTGAACGCGACACTGACCGTCCGCGCGCACTCGGCCGGCTCGCATCAGGAGAAAGGGTGGGAGCAGTTCACCGATGCCGTCATCCGCGCGCTCTCTGAAGAGCGCGCGGGTCTCGTGTTTATGCTCTGGGGCAATTATGCAAAAGCGAAGGGCGCGCACATCGACCGCACGAAACATTTGGTACTGGAAGCCCCGCACCCCTCGCCGTTCTCCGCCGCCTCCGGATTCTTCGGCTGTAAGCATTTCAGTCGTGCAAACGAGTACCTGACTACGCACGACGAAACACCGATAGACTGGCTCTAATTTGTACGTATACTGGACAGATGAATCATACGCCGCAGATCAAGAAGGCTATACAGTTCGCGGCACGCAAGCACCACGGACAGATGCGCGCGGAGACAGAGCCCCTGCCGTACGTCACGCACCTCTTTTCGGTCGCGCTTCTGGTCGCCGAAGACGGCGCAAACGACGACGTGGTCACCGCGGCGCTCCTTCATGACACGATTGAAGACACCGGTACCACGCGCGAAGAGCTCGTTTCTGCGTTCAACGAACGCGTGGCGGCATTGGTTGAAGCGGTGAGCGAATCAAAAGAGCTCCCCTGGAAAGAGCGCAAGCAGGACTATCTTGCGCGGCTTGAACATGCGGATGAAGACGCCGTTCGCATCGCCGCCGCGGATAAGATAGACAACATTGAGAGCAAATTGGAAGCATATGAGCGCGAGGGCGAGTCATTGTTCAAGCGGTGGAGCCAGCCGCCCGCGGAGTATCTCTGGTACCACGGCGAAGCGCTCCGCATTGCAGAGATGCGTCTGCCGGACCATCCGCTCACCAAACGCCTCGCCGAGGCGCACGCGAAGGAATGTGCTATGCTCTCGGGGTCATGAAGCGCACGCGATACGAAAAAGCCGATTTCAAATGGGTGAAATGGGGCGGGGCCGATTTCAAACGCATCACCGCCGACATCGTCCGCCGGAAGAGGGTGGCCTATGCCGCGATACGGGCTATTCCGGCCGCCGAGCGCACCTTTGAGAACACAGTGTACGCGCTTGAAGCTTCCGGCGACCGCGCGTCGGACGAACTGAACCGCATCAGCCTTTTGAAGGAGGTCAGTCCCGACCCGAAAGTGCGCGCCGCCGCCTCCGGCGTGCTTGAGTCTCTCCAGAAACGGCTCGTTGAAATTGAGTTTGACCCGCGGATGTACGCGGCGATGAAGGAGTACGCGAAGAAAAAGGAGAAACTGAAAGGACCGGAGAAACTCCTTTTTGAGGATTTGATGAAAGGATATGCGCGCATGGGTTTCGACTTGCCCAAAGCAAAGCTCGCAAAGCTCAAGGCGAATATCAAGATGCTCGGCAAACTCTCGCTCGCCTTTGATCGCAACCTGAACGAACACCTGGACCATATCCTCGTCACTGAGGCGGAGCTGGACGGCTTGCCGGAAAGCTATCGGGCGAATCTGGCGAAAGTCGGCGAGAAGTACAAAGTGACGCTCGCATATCCGGACGTGTATCCGTTTTTGGCCGGAGCGCACGACGAAGAGCGGCGCCGGGAACTCCTGGAGAAATTCGTTCGCAGGGGCGGGACGAAGAATGTCGCTCTTCTCAAGAAGATGTTCCGTGTGCGCGCCGAGAACGCAAAGCTTCTCGGTTACAAAACGCACGCGGATTATCAAGTCGAGCTCCGCATGGCGAAATCGGCGGCAAATATCTGGCGCTTTATACATGATCTTGAGCGGCGCACCAAGAAACAGGCGGCAAAAGACCTCATGATGCTCAAGGCCGACAAGCGCCGCCGCACCGGCAACAACAAGGCGGTGCTCGGCGCGCACGATATCGGCTACCTCTTCAAGCAGATACGCAAAGAGAAATTTGATATTGATTCGGACATCGTGAAAGAGTATTTCCCGTTCGAGCACGTGAAGCAGGCGACGCTGGATGCGTACCAGAAACTGCTCGGGGTCGTTTTTAAGCGGCGGACCGACGTAAAGCTCTGGCATCCGGACGTCCAGCTCTACGATGTATACGATGCGCGGGACGGCTATCTCTCGACGTTCATACTTGATCTGTACCCGCGCGAAGGGAAATACGGGCATGCCGCGGCGTTCGAAGTTACGTTCGGGCGGCAAGAGGGGAAGAAGTATCAAGCGCCGCTTGCCGCAATGGTCACGAATTTTCCGAAGCCCAGCGCGGCGAACCCGTCCTTGATGAGCCACGGGGAAGTAGAGACCTTCTTCCACGAGTTCGGCCACATCATGCACTTCACGCTCACGAAAGCCCGTTACAGCGCGCAGTCGGGTTTCAATGTCGCAATGGATTTTGTGGAAGCGCCGTCGCAAATGCTTGAGAACTGGGTATGGGACGCCGGCATGCTCACGCGCCTTTCCAAACACTACAAGACCGGCCGGCCGCTGCCGAAGGATCTCATCAAACGCATGATCGATGCGCGCCTTTTCGGCGAGGCATGGAGCGTGCGCAGCCAGCTCGTGCTCGCTTCGCTCGATCTCACCATTCATACAAAAGGAACGAACGATCCGGTCGCCCTGTACGCCGAATTGGATAAGAAGTTGATGGGCATCACGCCGCCCGCACGCCAGCTCTGGATCGCCGGCTTCGGCCACATCGCGCACGGATACGACGCCGGTTATTACGGCTACCTCTGGTCAAAGGTCTATGCGGAGGATATGTTCAGCCGTTTTGCGAAGGAAGGGGTGCTTAACCCGAAGACCGGCGGCGACTATCGGCGCTGGATATTGGAAAAGGGCTCGAGCGAGGAAGAGATGGATCTGGTGCGCGGATTCCTCGGCCGCAAGCCCAATAACAAAGCGTTTCTGAAGTCCATCGGCGCATAAATTGTGCTATCTTTTCTCCAATGAACGTCGCGGACGTACGCAAACGGTATCTGGAGTTTTTCGCCAAGCGGGGGCACGCGGTCATTCCTTCCGCGCCGATCGTGCCCGAGAACGACCC
>JAJZRH010000033.1 GCA_021802795.1 bacterium | reverse complement strand
GAGGAGGCCGCCCGCCACCCGCACAACGTTGCCCGGAAGGCGTTCGTTGAGGCCAACGGCCTGCTGCAGCCGGCCCCCGCGCCGCGCTTCAGCCGCACCGAGCCCGAGATCATGGGGCCGTCGCCGGCGCCCGGCCAGCACACGCGCGAAATCCTCACGAGTTGGGGCATTCCCGGCGTGGACGCGCTCATCGCCAAAATGAAGAGGACGCCGCGCGTTCCCGGATTTGTGCTCGGAGTCTCCATTGCGCGCACAAATATTCCCGAAGCATCTACCGACGTGGAGGCAGGCATTCGCGACTACGTAGAGTCATTTCGGAAGCTGAACGAGGCGGGCGTGGGCGACTACTACACCATCAACATCTCCTGCCCGAACGCGTACACCGGCGAGACGTTCATCCAGCCCGCACTCCTTGCGCAACTTCTGCCGCGCTTGCGCGAGATACCGTGCGAAAAGCCGGTGTATCTCAAGATGCCCATAAACGTCCCGTGGGAGCAATTCGCGCAACTGCTCGCCATTGCCGACGACAACAAGATACACGGCGTCATTATCGGCAATTTGAATAAAAACTACGATGACCTGGCCTATCCGGATGACGCGCCGAAGGAGTTTCGCGGCGGGCTTTCCGGCGAACCGACGTTCAAGCTTTCCAACGAACTCATTAAAAAGACGCGGGAAGAATACGGAAAACGATTCACCATTATCGGTACCGGCGGAATCTTCACACCGGAAGATGCGATGGCGAAGTTTGCGGCCGGCGCCGACCTCGTACAGCTGGTTACCGGCATGGTCTTCAACGGTCCCGGCCTTATGAAAGAGATCTGCAAGCGTTACGCGCAGGCATAAAAACCCCCGCTACTGCTTGCGGGGGAGGGCGAGAGCCCAGATCGAGTAGGCGATGTACGGACATAACAAAAGGAAGATCACATTTTTCACCGCTTGGTCCATAAACGCCTTGTTCAAGTCATTCATTTCTTCAAGCTCATCTCGGTACATGGGGCCTCCGTTAGTACGGTTGCTCCTCCAGCCTTCACCGTAGCGCCCGTGAGGAGTCTGTCAACGTGTGGTATCGTACAACTCATGACGAACGATAAACCCGTCCTCGTTTCCGGCGTCAAACCGACCGGCGACCTGCATATCGGCAACTACTTCGGCGCGATGCGCCAGCTGGTGGAGCTGACCAAAGAGGGGAAATACAAGCCCTTCATTTTCGTTGCCGACTACCACGCCCTCAATACCATGCAGGACGCGGAAGAGATGAAGCGCCGCACCCGCGAGCTCGTGATGGCGTACCTCGCCATCGGCCTCAATCCGGACGATGTCGTTTTTTTCAAACAGTCGGATGTGCCCGCGCACACGGAACTCGCATGGATTTTTGACACCATCACCACAATGCCGTACCTCATGCGCGCGCATGCGTTCAAAGATGCGGAGGCGAAGAATAAAGAGATAAATGTCGGAACCTTCAACTACCCGATGCTGATGGCGGCCGACATACTCCTTTACGATGCGAAAGTCGTGCCGGTAGGGGCTGATCAGAAACAGCATATAGAGATAGCGCGCGATACGGCGGAGAAATTCAACCGCACCTACAAGACGGATGTGTTCACACTGCCGGAGCCGTACATAATGCCGGAGGTCGCGGTGGTGCCCGGCACAGACGGCCAGAAGATGAGCAAGAGCCACGGGAATGTCATCCCGCTCTTCGGCACGCGCGAGGAACTTACAAAAGCGGTGATGGGCATCGTCACCGACTCTTCCGGCGAACGCCCGGAGAATGTGTACCGCATCCACCGGCTCTTCCGGAGCGAGGTGAATTTGGATGCGCTCTATGCCGAACACCGCGGCAATTACAAGGCGCTGAAGGAGACGCTCATTGAAGACTTGGACCGTTACCTCGCACCGATGCGCACAAAATATGAGGAGTTCAAACAGGACTCCGCCATCGTGGACGAAGTGCTCGCAAAAGGGAAGGGAGAGGCACGCGCCATAAGCGAGACAAAAATGGAGCAGGTACGCCGCGCTATCGGCGTCGCCTAGAGGTTCTTGACTTTTAGATAAAATCTGCTAGTATTGTAGCCAGCCCGGTTCCCGGGACCCCAAACCACACAGGAGGTTTAGATGGCTCTTCCCAAAGAAAGTTTCTACGCCGATTCCATGGCGTTCTTCGCCCTGCCGGGGCAACCCCCAAAGTTCGCTCTCGGCAGCCGCCCGCGCCTCAAGCTCGCGCAACTCACGAGCGCCAAGCCGTTCGTCCGCGATCTCGGCGAAGTCATCAAAGAACACGATGACTTCAAAAAAACCGTCCTCGCCAATCCGAACGTATACGAAGTGCGCATACGAGAGGATCTGGATAGGGCTGCAAGCATCGGTGTGTTGTTCGGACTGCAGAACGCGCCCGAACACCTGACGCTGGCGGACTTGTGGACGCTGAAGCATCGCGGCGTGAAGTTCATGTCGCTTGCGTATGACGCCGCCACTGAATACGGCGGCGGCTTCCTAAGCGAAAGGGTCGATGACCGGCTGACCGTTTACGGCAAAAAGGTGATCGAATGGATGGCTCAGGTCGGCATCACGCTTGACCTGTCGCACGCCGGGCATTTCACGATGTTCGAAGCGATGGAATTCATTCGTCAGAGGAATCTGCCGATATGGGTCGTCGCCACGCATTCGGGTTGTTACTCGGCATGCCCGCACCCGCGGAACCTGCCGGATGAGATCCTGAAAGCGATCGATTACGCCGGGATGCCGGGGATCAGTTTCTACCTCGGCACAAAGAACAACAATCCCTTAGAGCGTATGGCGCGCCACGCCGAATGCGCCATCAGCGTCATGGGCAAAGGCAAGGTGGGCATCGGCTCGGATTGTCCCCACATCAGCATGACGATGGAGGAGGCCGGGGCGAACTTCAAGCGGATGCAGGAGATGCTCAAGACCGGCGGAAGTTTCGGGGAATTTTTCCCGGATCGCCCGCCCGAGCTCATCAAGCACGGCGCCAATATGTTCAAGGTGATTGAGCACAGCCCGCACATGGAATTGGTGCTCAAGTCCGATCCGGGCGTGCTCGGCGCCAACTTCAGGAACTTTCTCGATCTTTCACTGCCGCCGGTATAAGGAAACCGGCACCCGCCCCGCGACGATTTTTGTCGCGGGGTGTGCTATTTTATACGCTATATGGAACGAACGACTATCGTGAACCTGGGCGGCCAGATAGGGAAGACGGTCAGCATTAGCGGCTCCGTGGATGTGCGCCGCGACCACGGGAAGCTCGTGTTCCTGGACATCCGCGACCGCTCGGGCAAAGTGCAGTGCGTCTGCCTGCCGAACCACCCCGAGGCCGTCGCCGCCGCACAAACGCTCCGCCCCGAATGGGTCGTCCGCATTGAAGGCATCGTGAACGAACGCCCGGAAAAAATGCGCGCCGAAGGCGTCAACGGGAATTTGGAACTGGAAGCTGTCGCGATAGAAGTACTTGCCGAGGCGCAGGAACTGCCGTTTGAGAAGGACGCTGACGTCAATTTGGATACCTACCTGGACTATCTCCCGCTCACGCTCCGCGGCGAGAAGGCGCGCGCGATATTCCGCGTGCAGGCGGAAATAGCGAACGCATACCGCGCATTCCTCAATCTGGAAGGCTTTACCGAGTTCCAGGCGCCCAAGCTCATCGGCGACGACGCCGAAGGCGGTGCGAACGTGTTCTCGGTGCCGTACTTCAACGACAAGGTCGCGCACCTCGGCACCTCGCCGCAGTTCTATAAGCAGATCATGGTCGGCGTGCTGGAGCGCGTGTACGCCATCGGCAACGTGTACCGCGCGGAGAAACACTCCACGACCCGGCACTTGAACGAATATACTTCCATGGACGCCGAGATGGGCTTCATTACGGATCACCGCGACCTGATGAACCTGGAGACGCGCCTCATGCATGCACTCATCAAGCAGTTGGAGATGAACTGCGCGGGAGAATTCAAGCTCCTCGGCGCGACCCTGCCGAAAGCGCCGGAGAAATTCCCGACGATGAAGCTCCGCGAAGCGCTGGAACTCATCTACAAAGAGACCGGCCGTGATAACCGCAACGAGCCGGACCTGGAACCCGAAGACGAACGCTGGCTTTCCGAATGGGCGCTCCGCGAACACGGAAGCGACTATATGTTCATCACACACTACCCGGTCGCCAAGCGGCCGATGTACACCTTTGAAGATCCGGAAGACCCGGGCTACACGCGGAGCTTTGACCTCTTGTTCCGCGGCGTAGAGATAACGACCGGCGGCCAGCGCCGCCACAACTACGAGAACCTCATCGAGGGTATCAAGATGAAGGGGCTCGACCCGGAGAAATTCTCATACTACCTGCAGGCGTTCAAATACGGCATGCCGCCGCACGGGGGCTGGGGCATGGGACTTGAGCGCCTCACGCAAAAGATGCTCGGCCTTGCGAACGTGAAGGAGGCGACGCTCTTCCCGCGCGACATCAACCGCATCGACCAACTCCTCTCCGCGCACACGGCGGACATTGTCGAGGAATAACCAATGAAGCTCGCGCTTAAAAAGGGGGACATCAAGAACGCGCCGAAGGGTTACGTGCGCATTCGCCTCACCGACCAACCGAAAGGCGCAAAGCGCTTTGTGAAGGAAGGGGGCACGGAAACGCTTGAGATCGGCATCGGCAAACCGGAGGAAATGAACCTGCGGAAATTCCGCATACTCTGTCGCGAGATCATCAATGCCGCGAAGACCCACAAGATAAAGAAACTCGCTCTCCAGTTTGGGCAGACGCCTGAACTCTTCGCGGCGCTACGCGGACGCATGACGCCCGAACGGATCTCGCAGATCGCGTCAGAGAACTTCGAATTGGCGAATTTCGAATTTACCGACTTTAAGACGAAGCCAAAGGACGGCTGGCCGGGGGTCGAGGAGATGCTCGTCTTCACTCCGACGCCGGAGGTGAAGAAATCGTCCGACAAAGGTCTGGAGATCGGGCGCGCGGTCAACGCCTGCCGCGTCCTTGCAAACACGCCGGGCGGCGATATGACGCCGATGCTGCTTGCAAAGGCGGCAAAGGACGCGGTGAAAGGCCTGCCGGTGAAAGTGACCGTGCTCGGCGTAAAAGAAATGAAGAAGCTCGGCATGGGCGCCCTGCTCGGCGTCGCAAAAGGCTCCACCGAGGAGCCGACGTTCACCGTACTGGAATATAAAGGCGGGAAGGGCGCACCGCTCGTTCTCGCCGGCAAGGGAATTACGTTTGACAGCGGCGGACTTAACTTGAAGCCTTCCGCGAGCATTTATGAGATGCATATGGATATGTCCGGCGCAGCATCGGTCATACATGCGGTCGCGCTCGCCGCGCGGCTGAAGCTGAAACGGAACGTCGTCGGTCTCCTGCCCGCCGCCGAAAATATGCCGGGGAACAATGCGGTGCGCCCGGGCGACATATTGAAGTCGCTTTCCGGCAAGACTATTGAGGTGCTGGATACCGATGCGGAAGGGCGGCTCGTGCTCGCCGATGCGCTCACGTATGCGAAACGCTTCAAACCCGCGGCCGTCATCGACATCGCGACCCTGACCGGCGCGGCGATGATAGCGCTCGGCGAGCACGCAAACGCTTTCCTTACGCGCGACGATGCGCTCGCAAAGAAGATAGAAGAGAGCGGCGAAGCGTCCGGCGATTATGTCTGGCGGCTCCCGCTCTGGGACGAATACGAAGAACGCGTAAAAGGCACGTTCGCCGACCTCAAGAACGTGCCGGGAGGGAGCACAAGCCGTTACGGCGGCGCGATAGACGGCGGTATGTTCCTTTGGCAATTCGCCAAAGAACTGGACTGCCCGTGGGCGCATATAGACATGGCCCCGCGCATGACCGCCGCCCCGGGCGATGAACTCGCCAAAGGCGCGACCGGAGAACCGGTGCGGCTCCTGATACACTTTATAGAGCAATGGAAACCGTAGCCCCGCGCACAGGCTTCTCAATTAAGACCGACTCCTACGAAGGACCGTTCGAGCTCCTGCTCGACCTCATTGAGGCGCGCAAGCTCCTGGTGAACGACCTTGCGCTCGCGAACATCACCGAGGATTTCATACAGCATGTGCGCGCGCAGGAGGCGTTCCCCGTGGAGGAAACCGCGAATTTCATCCAGATAGCGGCGACGCTCCTCCTCATCAAATCAAAATCGCTCATTCCCGACCTCACGCTCTCCGAAGAAGAGAACGCGGACGTGGAAGACTTGAAGCGCCGGCTCGCGGCCTACGAGAAAGTGCGCGAGGCCGCGCGCGAACTCGCGCGCATATTCGGCAGGAGGGTTATGGTGCCGGCAGGGGAGCGCCCGCCGGAAGTCGTGTTCGCGCCGTCCCGCGATCTTTCCGCACAGGCGCTC
>JAJZRH010000032.1 GCA_021802795.1 bacterium | reverse complement strand
CCTGCTCCTCCTCATATCCGGAGCGTTGTTCGCAAGCGCCGTGCTCGCCGGTCCGGTGATGCTTCCCGACGACAGCCAAGCGGCGAGCGCCGCCACTCGGTAATTAGTGCCTGCCCGAGACGAGGGCGGGGACGAATAGGGTCGCTATCATGCCAATGCCGAGGAGGACGACGATGACGACTGCCAGTGCGCGTTTCATCCCGTTAGAGGTAGGAAATCAAAGATTTCCGTACGATTATTGATACTGTTTCTTTTCCCTTTTTCATCTTGCTCAGCATATCATAAATAATTCCGCTGTTTTGACCTCTAACGGGATTCATACCGTGAAGATACCAGAAATCCCGCGGACGGCAACGCCGCGGGATTTTTTGCTCCCGGCCCGCTCTGCGGTATGCTCTAGGACACATGGCGCGCATCATCAATTTTTTCAGGACGCCTGTCGGCGCCGCTAGCGCGGCGGGCGTCATCCTCGTCGCCGGTTTTGCCGTCGGCTTCTTTTCATCGCAAGCAATGGGTTCTCCCGGTTTCTCTCTCGCACTTGATTCGGATACCCCGTACGTTTTCATTAAGCCGCTCATCGGCGTGACCACGCCGAAGTCGTACGGGCAGGCCAAACTCGCTTCGCTCCACACAAGCGTCGCGCGCACTGCGTCGGCGATGCCCGCCGGCTCGCTCACGCGTTACGCCTATTATTTCAGGGACCTGACCTCCGGAGCGTGGACCGGCATCAATGAAGAAGACCAGTACGACCCGGCGAGCATGCTGAAGATCGTCGTCGCCGTGGCGGCGTACAAACAGGAGGAAGCGACGCCCGGTTTCCTCTCTCGACGGCTGGTTTACACCCAAGACCTCGCGAACGTCAATGCGGCTTTTCCTTTCGCTCCGAAGATCGCGCTTTCGGTGGGGCAGTCGTATTCGGTGCCGTTTTTGCTCAAGGAGATGCTTTCCAATTCCGACAATGCCGCAAAAGACCTCCTGCTGTCCTCCATTGACCAATCCGTCATAGACAAGGTGTACATCGACCTTTCCATACCAAAGCCGAACGATACCAACTCGGCGGGGTACACCATCTCGCCGCAGGACTATTCGCGTTTCCTGCGCATCATCTACTACGGGACGTACGACCTTTCGTGGCAGAACTCGAACGAATTGATGCAACTGCTCAATGACGCGACCTTTACGAGCGGTTTGGTCGCCGGCGTTCCCGACTCGGTGCGTGTGGCGCATAAGTACGGGGAACACGTCATCGGCACGGGAGGCGTCGCGAACGGCGTGGAACTCTCCGACTGCGGCATCGTCTACCACCCGGAGCGCCCGTACCTGATATGCGTTATGACCGAAGGAAAGGATCCGCTCCAGCTTGCGAATTTCATCGCACAGGTCTCGCGCGCGACCTATACTGCGGTCAACGCCGATTACCGCTAGCCGCGCGGGCGGCTAGAGCACCGGTTCGCGCCCGTCCCGCTTGAAGAGGCGCCCCTCGAGCGTGTACGCATCGTACCCGTAGAAGATGAAGGAGATAGGGAGGCCGATGAGGATGAGGTGCGGCCACACCACTTCGCCGAAGTACCAGAGCGAGAGCGAGAGCCAGAACAGGAGGAAGAGCGACGTGAAGCGTATCTCAATGCCGAGGATGAAGAACGTGGCGATGAGTATCTCAATGATGGCGGCGCCGAGCACCAGGAAGTGCGGTTCAAAGCCGAAGAAGTGTACGACGGCCGGATATGCGGCGGCGACAGAGAGCGCCAGATCGTTATGGATGATCTTCGCGTACACGGACGCGTAGAGGAGCGAGATGCCGAATGCGACGCGGAGGATGAAGAACGAATACGGCGCGAGCTTTTGCTTGATGCGGAGGAGCCGCGCGGAATCGTCTTGTTTGGGATGGAAGGCGAGTATATGCGCGCCGAGGATGAGCGTGAGGATGAGTTCGCCCATGTAGTTTGCATAGGTCAGCATATACACGCCGTGCGCCGCTATCTCAATGCCGAACAGCGCGAGCGCGGCGAGTGCGGCAACGCGCACATAGAAGCCAATGATGAACATCGTTCCGATGACGACGAGGAGCGCGGTTACCGGGCCACTGTAGCCGCCAAAGGTTGCCGCAAGCGGGAGTTCCGGCCCGAACAGCGCTTGGTAGTACGCGGCGGCAAGGAAGGAGAGCCCGATGGTGATGCGGCCGACAAGCGGCGCGTAAGGCGGGAGCTTGGCGAGGAGGGGATCCATGACGCGCTCAAGCGCGCGCGAGATGGAGACAAAAAAGACCACGAATATGATAAGCGCGGCGATGAATCCCCAGAGCACGAACTGGTCCAGGTTCTGGAAGATGACCTGCCACTCGGAGAATGCCGGCATAGCGAGTGCTTGTTGGGTCGTGGAGGCCGGCAGTACGTACACTTCGTGCGCCGAGGCGAGCGCAGGCGCCGCGAGAGCGGCAAGCGGCGCGAGAATGCGAGTGAATGAGAAGCGCATAAGGCTACGCGGTCGGATGGATGAGGTCGCGTTTGATGTCGTCAAAGGTGCCGCCGACCTTTTTGCCGGGGTTGAGGATGTTTTGCGGATCAAAGACTTTCTTCGTCCGTTCAAAGAGCGCGATCATCTCGGGGCCGAACAGCATCGGCAAATACGGCGTGCGCACGATGCCGTCATTATGTTCGCCGGTCGTGGTGCCGCCCGCTTCAATCACCATTTTGTATACCTTGGGCGCGAGTTCCAGGATGACGGCGCGATTCTCTTCTTTCGTGAGGTCCATCAAGGGGATGATGTGGATGTTCCCGTCGCCGATGTGTCCCGCGACCGTGTAGATCATATTGGATTTGTATTCGTCGAGAAGAGCGTTCAATTTGGGCAGGAAAGTCGGGTAGCTTGAGGGCGGCACGACGAAGTCATCGATGAACGGCGAGGAGACGAGCCCGTGAAGGTTCTTGCGGAGCAAGTTGAAGCTCTCGCGGCGGACTATCCAGTACTTCTCCGATTCTTTCTCATCCTTCTCTATCTTGGTCTGCACGTCGAGTCCGACGAGCGCTTCCTGCGCGACTTTTGCGCGGCGATCGGCTTCCTCAATGGTGTCTTCAGCGAATTCCGCCATCAGGATGAGTTTCGGCACGCCGCCGGTGGCCACCATTGCCGCCTCGGGGATGAAGTCAATGCCAAGCCGAGCCGCCTTCACGAGTCCCATTTGGGAAAGCATTTGCGGGAGGAACTTTACGGCCAGCGTGAAGGTGTGGTCGTCGTAGCTCTCGAACGATTCCGGGTGCTGGGGCAGGACGCGGTTCACTATCTCCGGCAGGATATCCAGATTGGAAAGGAAAATGACGAGCATGGCTCGGTGCCCTTTGGGTTGTACGAGCGCGAGCTTCGCTTTCGTCCAGAGCGCGAGCGTGCCCTGCGAGCCGCAGATGAGCTTAGCAAGATTGAGGCCGCCCGTCGCCGCGTTCCGTATGCTCCAGAGCGCGTAGCCGGCGGAGTTCTTGGAGACTTTCGGCCGGTGCGCCTCAATGAGTGCGGCGTTCTCACTGATGAGCGCGTCCATCTCGCGGTAAATGGCGCCCTCGAGCGTTTGGAGCTGTTTCTTGCCCTCGACCTCATCGCGCGTCAGCGCTTTAAAAGTGGTCTGCGAGCCGTCGGAGAGGACGACATCGAGCTCTTCCACGTATTTTTCCGTTTTGCCGTATTTGAGCGTGCGTTCGCCGCCGGAATTGTTCGCCACGATGCCGCCCATGGCGGCTATTTCGCGGCTGGCTGGGTAGGAGGGCATCATCAAGCCTTTTTCCAAGGTCGCCTTTTCAAAATCGCGATAGTAAACGCCCGGTTCCGTCACTGCGTAGCCGTCGCGCGGCTGTTCGGTCGCTAGGTCGGGCGTATAGCCGCTTGGGAGCCCGGCCTCCACGTGAGAGACGACCTCAAGGACGTGGTTCATATGTTTGGTGAACGAGACCACGACGCCGGTGGTCAAGGGGCCGCCGGACATATCGGTGCCGGCTGAGCGCGCCGCCAAGGAAATTTCCGCGCCGGAGGCGCGGGCGCGGGCCACTTCCTTCACGATGGCGCTCACGTCCGCCGCATCTTCCGGATACACGACGAGCTCCGGCATGCGCGTGAAGAGCGATGTGTCCCGACTCAACTTCTTAAGCGTCTCCGCGTCGTCCGACACTTCTCCGCGCACCGCGCCCGCAAGCGCGTTCTTGAGTTCTTCAGTGGTCATATGTTTGTAGTATACATCCCTCTTCTCCGGCGATCCGCCGTCCGTCCGGGCGGGGGACGAGCGTATTTGACCGGTGTCCTATTTTATTGTATATACAAGGCAGAGGCGGCAGAATTATTTGTCCGTCACAACGAACCAAAACCGACAGAAGGAGGCACTATGCCCGAAATTAGAGATGGGGAACAAAGCATCATTTTCTCGGAAATCGGCGGAACGATAATCCGCTGGAAATACCGCGATAACGATATCTTCTACCCCCGCCAGATGGTCAGACGGGAGGGTGAACTGAAGTTCCGCGGCGGAATGCATGTCTGCTTCCCGAACTTCGGCACCGTCGATCCGAAGTTCGGACTCCCGCAACACGGAGTGCTCCGCGACCGCAAGGCCGAGGAAGTCACGGAGAACGGCGTCAGATTCAAGGGCACCGACCTGCTTGGTCCCTCCTATGACGAAGAGTGCGAGGTGCGGATCGCCATTGAACCGGCGAGGACGGGATTCGCCTATGTCCTCTCGGCGCGACTCATCAAACCCGCAGCAAGGGACGTATTCATCAATCCCGGATTCCATCCGTACTTCAGGACGCCGACCGGGAACGCTCAGGCCGGCGCATGGAAGGGGCGTACCTACCGCTTTTACCAGCGGAAGCACGGGCCGCAGAGCGCGAACGTCGGGCAAGGAGCGGATGTCGTCGTGCCGGGCATCGGCACGATACAGCTGATGCTCGGCGGCGCATGGAATACGGCGCGCTCGAAGAAAGTGTATTACTGGCGCGATTCCCGAAGGTATCTCTGCGTCGAACCCGTCTTCGGAAACTCGAGGCTGTATGGGGATCCGGGGTGCCTGCGCCTCACTGACCGGTGGTTCAAAATGGCCTGTGCATTCACGCTGCCGCTCGGTTGACGGCATGCGCAGTGCCGGACCGATGACCGAAAGCCGAAACCGATGAATCGGGAGTAGGCTTTCTTTTTTATTCACGGCAGCCGTGCGCTGGCGATTTCCCGGCAGTAATTGCCTCTATACTTATACGCATGATCAAGAAGACGGGAGGGAAGTACGTCGTGGTGGGCGAGACGAAGACGAAGCTCGGCAAACCACGCAAGTTTGGCACATATAAAACGCTCGCCGAAGCGAAGAAGCGGCTCCGGCAGGTTGAATTCTTCAAACATCGGGCGACGCGATAACCTGCTATGCTTCCCGTATGAGAGAATATGCGGCAATTCTAGTCGTGCTGGCGCTCGTCCTTATCGGCGGCCTGTGGGCGGTGAACGCGCGCACTGCAAGAGCGCCGGCGCCGCAGGCGACAAGCCCGCCGCCCGCCGCTCGCTAGCTTGAGGATATCCCCTAAGCGGGTTATAGGCGCGCTTTCGTTCCCGCAACGGCGGTACAATAAAAAGAGCGCGTATGCGAAAAATCTCCTATTACGTCATCGCGGTTGTTGTAGCGGGCGTCGCGGTCACATCTCTTTTCATATACCAGCGGTATTTCAAAACCGCGGAGCAGGCGTTTTTATATTTCCAAGTAGACCGCGGTGATATTCAGGAAGCGATAAAGGTCAGGAGCGAAGTGGTAGCGCAGAAAGAGTTTGAGCTGGAGTTCCCGTTCTCGGGAACGGTCGAGGCGGTGTATGTGCACGACGGAGACGCGGTGCTCGGCGGCCAGCGCCTGATGAAACTGAGCACGGCGGATCTTAACATCCAGGCAAAAGAGCTCTCGGCGGTAGTGGTTCAGCGCAAAGCAGACCTTGCCAAGCTTTTGTCAGGAGCGACGACCGAAGACGTCACAGTGTCGGAATCCCAGCTTGCCGCCGCCCGGGTCGGAGAGGAGGAAGCAAAAGCGAACATTTATGACAAATTGCGGGACGCATACGCCAAATCGGATGACGCGGTCCGCACGAAGACCGACCAGCTTTTCGACAATCCGCACAGTGCCGCTCCCTCGCTCAATATCGCCGCCGGTGAGAGCGTGAAGAGCGACCTCAACTTCCAGCGCGGCGCGCTGGAGACGATGCTGTCGGACTGGAATGTATCGCTTTCGACGCTTGCGACTTCGAGCGACCCGACCGGTCCCGTGCAAACCGCCGAACAGAACATGACGCTCATTTCACTATTCCTCAACACGCTGTCGCCGGTGGTGAGCAATCTCACGGCGAACGCCGGTTTGCCGCAGGCGACCATTGATAAGTACCGGACCGATGTCTCCGCCGCGCGCGTCGCCATGAACGCGGCGATGGCCGCCAGATCGGAA
>JAJZRH010000031.1 GCA_021802795.1 bacterium | reverse complement strand
GGCACGCCCTGGTCGCGCATCATCTTGAAGAGCGAATCGGTCGCGCTGATGCGCACGCGGCGGATGTAGTACGGCGCATGGCGCGGGTGGATGCCCGAGGCGCAGTTGAAGGTTTGGGAGACCGTGCCGGACGGCTTCACGGCGGTCACCGACATGGACGGCTCTACGCCGAATCGCTTCGCATCGGTCGCGTTCGTCTTCACCGCCGTATCGCGGAGCTTGCGCATCACTTCCGGTTGGCGCGCAACCGGGGAATCCCACTGCCCCGTCACCGAGACGCCGAGCAGGCGCTCCGCTTTGTTGTGGTCGGTCCATTCCTGCGATATGTAATTGAACTTCGTGAGCGTGGACTGGTACGTGCCGATGATGGCCGCAAGCTTTGCTTTGCGGAGCAGGCTCGCCTCCGTGTCGTGCGCGCGGGCGATGACTTCGGAGAGATTGCAGAACTGTTTGGACTGCAGGATGATCTCGGCGCACGGATTGGTGCCGATGGGCCCCTGCACGACGCCGTCCTCGCTGATGAAGCCGACCTTTCTGAAATAGTCCGCGCGGCGCTTCGGCATGGTCACGGCGAGCGAACCGCGGTTGAAAATGCCGCGCTCGCCGCTTCCGCTCTTCATAAGCGCGACCCATTCGTCCATGAGTTCGGTATTGGTCGGTTGCACCTCGTAGACGGCGGAGTTGTTCGAGACCGAGCGATGCGGGTCCGTCATGTAGAACTGGCCCTTCTTGGCGTCGCGCATCTCCACGTCGTCGAGGTCGGAGAGCGATATCATCGCCGTGCGGCGCACGCCGCCCGCGACCACGCACTCGCCTATCTTGCAGATGATGTCGTGCGCGTCGATGGTGCGCAGACGGCGGCCCTGGCGCGAGAGGATGCGCTCGCGCGCGAATGAAAGCAGGGACCGGAGCGGTTCCGGGCCCGACGCCTTGCCGCCCATGGTCTTCAGCCGCGCGCCGGCCGGGCGTATCTGGGAATAATCAAAGCTGATGTCCTTGCCGGAGTACCACGTCTTGACGCCGAGCGTGAGCGCATCGCACCAGCCCTCTTTTGAATCTTGAATGACGTGCGTCTCAAGCCTCTTCCCCGATTGCTTCATGATCTGCGGAAGCTGTTCGATGTTCTGGCTCTCTACGGCGAAGCCGACGCCGCATCCCTGCATAGAGAGGTACATGATCTCGGCGAAGTCTTCGAGCTTCGTCGGCGCGGTGAAGGTGCAGTTGTAGGCGCAGGTATTGCATCGGCGCGCCGCTTCTCCGGAGAACTGCATGAGGCGCATGGACGGCATCACTTCCTGCTTCAAGATGCCCATGCGCACCTCCGCGTACTCTTTCTCCGTGAGCTTGTCGCCGAGATTCTCGCGCATGAAGTTTACATAGCGGTCCACCGTTTCCACCCACGTCTCGCGGCGACCCTCTTCCGGTATCCATTTCGCGTACGTGCGCAGGTATACGAACTCGCCGAGCGCATTGCCTTCAAAATATTTCTTGCTTTCTTCCGCGAGCTTCTTCACGTGCTCCGGTATTTCCACGTGCGCCGCGCGCAACTGAGCGCGCTTATCGCGGTACAGGATGTATGCCTTCGCCGTCTTCACATAATCGTTGAGGATAAGGTACTTCTCCACCGAATCTTGCATGCCTTCCACGGTCGGGAGGAAGCTCTTGTACTTCTTTGCGAACCGTCCGAGCTCGCCCGCCACTTGATGCGCCACCAGCACCGAGTCTTCTTGTGTGCCTTCGCCTGCTTCAGCCATTGCCTTCCATACCGCCGAGGAGATCTTGTCGAAATCGAACGGAACGAGTCGGCCGTCGCGCTTTTCAACCTGCGGTATCATCTCGCGGTAACGAAGCGTTTCTTTGGACGCCAACTTCTTCGAGACGGCGGGAGCGGTCACGGCGGTCTTTGCGCGGGCGGAAACTTTAGCGGCTTTGGACATGAGTACAGCGGTTACTAAAAACTAATAATCATTTCGTTACCGTAAGTTTACTCCCGCATCCGCGAAATGCTATGTGGACAGCGTTATTCCGAAACGGCTGGGATATTTTTCAACAGAAGCGGCGTGCCGGTTGCGACAGCGTGGGCGCGTGCAAACCCCGCCGAGGTCTCTAGGACATAGCGCGCCGGCGCCGCCGGGTAAAAGACATTCGGATAGGAAGATGTGGCGACGTCATGCGAAATTGAGACAACGTGTCCTTGAGCGTCTAGCCAGAATATATCGAGCGGCACGAGCATATCCTTCATCCAGAAGCCGTATCTGCCGTCTTTTGGAAAGATAAAGAGCATACCGTAGTCGTCCGGGATACTCACACGGCCGCCGAGGCCTTTCTCGCGCGCCTCTTCGCTTAGAGCATAGTCAATCCTCAAGGACACGCCGCCGAATTCCGCACGCGCCGGCGGCACAGCCGCCGGCGCGGGTGTCCTATAGAAAAAGGAAGCCGTGATGAGCGCCGCCAGAGCGATAAGGAGTCCGCTGTACGCACTTCGGGACATGATGACTTTCACTGTATCACGCCGTTTGAAGAGGATTGACATATTTAATAATCAATGTTTCTATGGTAGTCGAAGTTGAACTTTCCGTGCCGCCCCCGGGCGGTCCATAAACGAAGCTTGAGGAGAAGCACATGCCAAGTCAAAATGTCGTGCGGCTCGCGCCGCGTGAACACGCCGTTCTCAATCCCGACGCAACCGTCTACATTATCAATGCCGGGGACGCCGACGGGCGCGGATTCGGGCTCTCGGAGCTCGGCAAAAAGCAGGCCGCACGGCTCGGGATCCATATCCAGAGCGCCGAGCTGCAGTTCGACCTGGTGGTTTGCCCGAACGACCCGCTGACGGCGCAGACTGCAAAGAAAGCGCTCGCCCATTGCCTCAGGGCGACACCGTGGCCGAAATACAGCGGCTGCGAATTCATCAACCCGAGGAACGAAGCGACGACGCGGGCGCTGCGCGATCTGGTGGAGCTCGCGAAAGCGAACCGTTCGATACACCTGCCGCAGAAAGAAGGGTGGCCGGCAACGCTCTATGGCCGCTGCACGTACGAGCTGCGCAACACGCCGAACAGTTTCCTCGAGGGATTCAAGGACGAGATACGCCGGGACACCCGCGCGCTTCCGGCAATCGGGAGCGTACAGCGCATCGCGTTCTTCAGCCGCGAAGTCGTCGGCAACATCGTCGCCGAGGCGCTGTTCCCGCAGTACAAGACCGAGATAGAGAAGATAGACCTCGGTCCGGGCGGCATCCTTCGCCTCTCGGCGGCCGGATGCCAGCACTTCCCGCTCCTCTACTGAGCGTCGGTCCGCTCCGGCGGACCGTTTAGCCGCTTTCACTTCCCTGCGCGATGCGCGGCGGAAGTCGAGAGCGGCTTTTTATTTCTCCAGTGCTAAGCAAATGGTACGATAGTCAGATGCGCCGTTCACTTATCATCGTCGTGTTTTTCATAGCGAGCCTCCCGGGCGCCGCACACGCCGCAACGAAAGCCGCATCGTTCGAAGTATCCGGATGGATACCCTACTGGCGTATGGCCACCGGCACGAATGATGTCCTGCCGCACTTGCACAATTTCACCTCCGTAATGCCCTTCGGCTACGTCGTCCAGAACGACGGCTCCCTTTATGACGCGTTCAACCTGAACGCCTCCTCTTCCACCTCGACGGCGAACATCCTTCGCGCCGCCGCCAAGGCCAGGAACGTGCGAGTAGTGCCGACGGTGATGTGGAGCAACAGCGCGGCCATCAGCAATATATTGAGCTCCTACCCCAAGCGGCTGGCGCTCGAGGACGCCATCGCCAATCTCGTAAAAGAACAGGGGTTTGCCGGCATCGATATCGACTTCGAGAACAAGCCCGCCGAGACGCGCCCGTATTTTTCATTGTTCCTGAAAGGGCTCTACGCGCGCATGGGGCAAAAATGGGTCTACTGCAGCATTGAGCCGCGCACGCCTCCCTCCTCGGCGTTCGACGTGATGCCGAAGAAATTCGATTATGCGAACGATTACGTCGCCATCAATAAATACTGCGACCGCGTGCAGATCATGGCGTATGACCAGGGCGCGGTCGACCTCCGGCTTAACTCCGCCGCGAACTCCAAACCCTACATCCCCGTCGCCGACATCGCCTGGGTGAAGAAGGTCGTCAATTACGCGGCGCAAACGATAGACAGAAAAAAGATCGTTATCGGCGTGCCGACGTACGGCTACGAATACGACCTCATACCGCTCTCGCAACAAGGATACCGTTACGACCTCAACTGGGCGCTCAACCCGAGCTATGCGCTGGCCCTCGCCCGAGAACTCGGCCTCACGCCGACGCGCAATAGCGCGGGCGAGATGAGCTTCGTCTACATGCCGACGACCACCCCCGCCATTGCCGGCGCCGCGGCCGCGTTCCCCGTCCCCACTCCGCGCATCGTGTGGTGGAGCGACGCGAGCGCTATCGCGGATAAGATACGGCTCGCGCGGACGCTCGGCGTCCGCGGCATCGCCATCTTCAAGCTCGACGGCGGCGAAGATCCGGGGCTCTGGAACGTATTGCCGAAAAAATAATCTGCGGAGAGGGCGAGATTCGAACTCGCGGTGGGGTTTCCCCCACGCATGCTTTCCAAGCATGTCCTTTAGACCACTCAGGCACCTCTCCATTTCTCGTAGAGTGAACTGATACGCTCGTTAGAGGTACCGAACACTTTCAGGTATTTAGCGACGGCATCTGCCCGATAAAGATAAATGCTGCGTCCCTGACTACCAATATGCGGTATAATCCCGAATTCTTCAAATGCCGCTGCGACCTGCCCAAGCATCTTTGATGAATAGCTCGTAAAGCAGAGGCCGATGTTTTTGTACGCCTTTCCATTTATTTTGTGGGAATTGATGAACAAACACCCATCTGTATCCATGAGACCTCGTACGCATGCGATACGGTAAGAACGCTTTTGAAGAATCCAGCCCGGTATTTTGACCCCGTTCTTAAGCTTATTACCTCGCGGAAGACCTTCCTCAACCAGAAAATCAACGAGTGTCGTACTCGCGGCTGATATTACGAGTGCATCTCGCTCTTTCCTCTTACGTACTGCTGGCGCAATCCCAAAAAGTTTCTTGATCAACTTTTCTACATAGAACGCATATTTTGCGTCCGCAACTGAATTCATGGTGATATTTGCTTGCCAAGGATTGTTGATGCCACCATCCCCTAACATTATTCCGACGAATTCTGCAAACTCACGAGAATGTTTTGGGATACGAATTGCTTTACGGTGACTCTTTTTGGGATATTTGAGAGAAGCATCCACCGACATATCCGGGCATTATAACATTTGGTCTAGTGCCAAATGGGCTCGGGATGGGCAAACCTTGTCTTACGCCTGCGGCGCAAGAAGCGCCTTCACGCGGTCGGGGATGGGCGGGTGCGTTGAGAACAGCTTCTCTATCCAATTGCCGCTGCCCTCCCCCTTCGCGCCGAACGGGTCGCCGATGAACAGATGCGCGGTCGCAAGATTCGCGCTTTGCATCGGCGCGCTATAGCCGCCGATCTTCCGGAGCGCGGAAGCAAGTCCTTCCGGATAACGCGTGAGCAGGGCGCCGGAAGCATCGGCCAGGTACTCGCGCCGGCGCGAAATGGCGAGCTGGATGAGCTTTGCGGCAACCGGCGCAAGCACGATGCCGACAACGGCAAGCACCACAAGAAGCGCATTTCCGTTCTTATTGTCGCTGCTCCGTCCCCCGCCGAAATACGACATGCGCAGGAAGATATTCGCGATGATGGCGACGAATCCCGCGAGCACGACCGCAACCGTCATAAGCAGAATGTCGCGGTTCTTAATATGCGAGAGCTCGTGCGCGATGACACCCTCCAGTTCCGGCCGCGTCATCATGGCAAGGAGTCCGGTCGTGGCGCACACGACCGCATGTTTCTCGTCGCGGCCGGTGGCGAACGCGTTCGGCGCCGGATCGTCTATCACATAGAGCTTCGGCTTGGGCAGTCCCGCGGTGATGGCCAGGTTCTCGGTAACCGTATAGAAATCAAAGAATTCCTCGCGGCTTGCCGGATGCGCGCGGTTCAGCGAGAGCACGAGCGTATCGCTCGCCCAATATGCATAAAAGTTCGTCGCTACCGCGAAAAATACCGCGATATAGAGAATGGCGGGGTTGCCGTAGTACCAGGAAATCGCATAGCCCACGGCAATGACCACGACGAGGAACCCGAGGATGAGCGCCCAGGTCCGGCGGATGTTGCTTGAGCGTTGCTCGTAGAGATTCATGTCCCGCTTCTGTCCCTCATTTTCATGCGCTCTTCATACGCCGTCACCCGATTCCGCCCGGCTTCCTTTGAGACATACGCCGCGGCATCGGCCCGCTTCAGCAAGGTCTTTGGGTCGGCCGTGGTGGACGCATCCACCGTACATACGCCGAGGCTCGCGGTGACCCCGGATTCTCTAAGCTCGGAATCGTCGTTGAGCGCTGCCCGAAGTTTCTCCGCAACAAGCAGGGCCTGGTCCCTGTTCGTGTCCGGCATAAGCACGACGAATTCGTCTCCGCCGAGGCGCGCAAGCATATCCGTCCTGCGGAGCGCGCCTTTTGCGAGCCGGACGACCCGTATCAGCACCTCATCACCCGCGTCGTGGCCGCGAGTATCGTTGACATCCTTGAAGTGGTCGAGATCGACG
>JAJZRH010000030.1 GCA_021802795.1 bacterium | reverse complement strand
TGGGCCCTTAGCTCAGTTGGTAGAGCACCTCATTTGCAATGAGGGGGTCAGCGGTTCGAATCCGCTAGGGTCCACCAAAGTTTTTGAGCTCAGTTGGTAAGCTTTGTTGCTTGCACAAAGCTTTCTGCTGCGGCACTCGGCAGGAATGAAAACGAAGATGCTTCACTCCGCCTCGCTTCTTGCAGTAAGCTGTCGGAACGGCTTTTGGCGGCGTCGTTCGTTCCAAGCGAGTTTTCCGCTCCGGCGCTCTTCAAGCTTCGGAAATAAATTCGGTATACTATCCGTATACTAAGAGTATGAGAAGGATCGACATATTCTGGCTTACGCTACTCACCATAGTCGTGGCGCTCATCGGCGGGCTGGTGTATGAGCACCAGCAGATAACGCGCCTTTCGCAGGCGGTCACGGCGCTCCAGACTGCGGTCATCGAGGTCACGAACTCCGTGAACCTGACCGCCTCCAGCACGGCGGCAAATATCGCCGAGCTTGCGCGGCGTAGCCAAGTCGCAGAAAAGTCCCAGAGCCAACTGCTCCAGGACGCCGTGGCGAAGGTAACTCCCGCCGTCGTTTCTATCGTGGAGAGCCGGGTGGTGCCCCAACTACAGGTGACGTATGAGAACCCGTTCGGCAATGACCCGTTCTTTCAGGGGTTCGGTATGCAGGTGCCGGTCTATCAGCAGGTGGGGACGACAACGCAGCAGGTCTCGGCCGGTACCGGATTCATCGTGCGCGGGAACGGCTATATCATCACCAATAAGCATGTCGTGCCGGACACCAATGCGACCTACACGGTCCTGCTTGCGAGCGGCAAACAGAAAGAGGGAACGGTCATCTGGCGCTCTTCTACCGAAGACCTTGCGGTGGTAAAGATAGCGGGAAGCGGCTACACGACGGTGCCGCTCGGCGACTCGTCGTCGCTCCAGCTCGCGCAGTCGGTCTTTGCGATAGGGAATGCGCTTGGCGAGTACAGCAACTCGGTCTCGGTCGGCGTCATCTCGGGGCTCAATCGGAGCATCACCGCCGGCAACGACCAGGGCGGCACTGAGAACCTCACCGGCGTCATACAGACCGATGCCGCAATTAATCCGGGGAATTCAGGGGGTCCTTTGGTGAACCTTTCCGGCGAAGCGGTCGGGGTGAATGTGGCGATGGTGCAAGGCTCGCAGAACATCGGTTTTTCACTGCCGATAAGCAAAATGCGGAGCGCCCTCGCGAATCTGGGAATCTAACTTGGTGGACCTACGGAGAGTCGAACTCCGACCTCGTCCATGCCATGGACGCGTTCTACCGCTGAACTATAGGCCCGAAGTGAGGAAGAAAGAAGAAGTGTCTTCAATCATTCTTTCTCTCAGAACGAGGGCCTATATGCCTACATATAGGCCCGTGCTTCTTACTTTACTTCCCTTTACCGAGTTGCTCAAGCTGTGAGCAATGGAAAGCCGCGCTCGAAAGCGCGGCGTGGTGGGGTGACGAATAGTCCTAGAACGACGATCCGTTCGACCCGAGAATGGTTTTGCGGGGCGGGCGATATCCGTGGTGATACTTAGGCAGACTTCCATGCCTCTGCACACCAACCTGATTCGGTTTTATCTTGATTTCTCCGCTTACCACTTTCTCGATGTCCTCCGCCGTCATGACGGAGCGACCTCTGTTGTTGGCATTTGTCATTCGGTACACCCTCCTGTTGTCGTTTCGTGCACCCTTGCGCACGAACATACAGAATAAGACGATAAACGTATCTTGTCAATAAGTCGGGTCTTGTGGACCTGAGGAGAGTCGAACTCCTTACCTCGTCAATGCGAATGACGCGCTCTACCAGATGAGCTACAGGCCCGAAGAGAGGAAAACTGAAGGAACGTCCTCGTTTGTTCTGTTTCTCCGAACGAGGGTTTGTATCGAGCCTGCGAAGATACAGGCCCGAACTTGGGCGATTTTAACATAAATGCGTTATAGTGCGAAACAACGGGCTATCGTATAGTGGTAGTACGCAAGGCTGGGGGTCTTGTAGTCCGGGTTCGATTCCCGGTAGCCCGACTGAAATAAATCTGTTATCGTGCAGAAGCGCGCTCCTAGCTCAGTTGGTTAGAGCGTACGCTTCACACGCGTAAGGTCGCAGGTTCGATCCCTGCGGAGCGCACCGGCACAAGAAAAGCTAACTGCTTAGCTTTTCTTGTGCCGGTGCGAGCCGGAGCCGTGTCGCGCCAGCAGGCGAGACGGCGAGGCGGGGTCGCGAAAATTTCCGAGCGACGGCGAGGAAATTATGCGTGACCACAAATCGGGCCGGAGTATGCCGGTAGTACGCACGCTTCGGGTGCGTGTAGACCGGGTTCAATTCCCGGCGGCCCGACAAATATGCTTAAAGAATTCAAACAATTCCTGCTTCGCGGAAACGTCGTTGACTTGGCGGTCGGCGTGGTCATCGGCGCCGCTTTCGGCGCGCTCGTGTCGGCGCTCGTGGCCGACCTCCTGACCCCGCTCATCGCGGCGCTCGTTAAGGTGCCGGACTTCGGCGCGCTCTCCTTCACTCTGAACGGGAGCAAGGTCATGCTCGGCCACCTTGTGAACGCCGTCGTTTCGTTCCTGCTCGTTGCGGGCGCCGTGTTCTTTTTTGTGGTGAAACCGATGAACGTGCTCATCGCCCGCTCGCGCAAAGGCGATTCTTCCGGCGCCGCCACCAAGCTCTGTTCCGAATGCTTGAGCGAGATACCGCGCGGCGCGAAGCGCTGTAAGTTCTGCACCCAGCCGGTCGCCTAACGTAAAACCCGCCGAAAGGCGGGTTTTACGTTAGGCGCTGTGCCCGGATTAGCTCAAGTGATTCGAGACGAGCTTCGTCATTTCGAACATCGTCACCTCATCCTTGCCGAAAACCGGCTTCAGCTTATCGTCTGCGAGGATGTTCCGCTTGTTCTTGGGATTCTGGAGATCATGCTTCTTGATGTATTCCCAAAGCTTCTTGACCACCTCGGTTCGGGGGAAGGGGCCCTTGCCGATAACCGCCTCCAATGCGGGAGAAGGTGTAAGGGGTTTCGCGAAAGCTGAATTTGCCATAATGAGTTTGATTTGTGTTACTGCTCGCTCGGATGAGCGAGTATATAGCCTATGGTACGGGTCATCTGGTAGAATGCAAGGACATGCATGAGGGTATCTCAGTCGTCCTCAAAGCGGAGCAACTAGGCTCCGTTTTCGGTTTCCCCATTACCAACTCGCTTATCATGGCGTGGCTCGTGATGGCGCTTCTCATTTTTACGGCGTATATATTCGGCCGTTCGCTCAGTCTCGTCCCCGGCAAGATCCAGGCCGGCGTGGAATGGGCCTTTGAAGGCGCTATCGCCTATATGGCCGAAGTGTTGGAGAGCGAAGCTCTGGCGCGGCGTTTTTTCCCGCTTGTTGCCTCCATTTTCATTTTCATCGCCGTCATCAATGAAATAGAGTTCTTCCCGGGCGTGGGGTCGCTCGGTCTCTGGCACGCCTCCGAATTCCTTCCCGTGCTCCGCGCTCCGACCACTGACCTTAATTTCACCCTCGCGCTCGCCATGATCGCGTTCTTCACCATTGAGGTGACCGGCATCGCGATGCTCGGCTTTTTCAAATATGCGGGAAAATATGTTAACCTGAAGTCGCCGGTCGGATTTGCTGTCGGGCTCATCGAGCTCATCAGCAATCTGGGCCGGCTTGTCTCGTTCTCATTCCGTCTTTTCGGGAACATTTTTGCGGGTGAAGTGATGGTGCTCGTGGCCGGATACTTTTTGCCGTACGTTCTCCCGGCGCCGCTTATGGGATTCGAGATGTTCATCGGTCTCATCCAGGCGCTGGTCTTTGCGATGTTGACGCTGTTCTTCATCAAGCTGGCTATCGTGGAGCCGCATGAGGCCCACTAGCGCATAAGCGGCTAGCGACTTCATACGGCTCCGTGATAAGGGCCTTTTATTATTCGGTGCGATAAATACAAGAGAGTATGGATATAGATTCAGCACGTTTGATCGGCATGGCGATCGCGGCCGGCCTCGGCGTCATCGGTCCGGGCATCGGCATCGGGCTTATCGGCAGCGGCGCCATGAACGCCATCGGCAGGAACCCGGAAGCGTCCGGCAAGATCGTCTCCAACATGATCCTTGCGATCGTGTTCACGGAAGCTTTGGGAATCTTGACCCTCGTCGTGGCCTTCATCATCAAGTTTGTGTAGTCACAAACGTACGCAAGCATGCAGCAGCTCTTCTCCGCATTCGGCATTGACTGGCACCTCCTCATCGCGCAGGCGGTGAACTTCGGCATTGTGCTTATCGCGCTCTGGTACTTCCTGTACAAGCCGGTGCTTGCCGTGCTTGAAAAGCGACAAGAGACAGTGGCGAAGGGCGTGGAAGATGCCGCAAAAGCGGAAGCACTGCTTGCCGGTGCCGGCGCCGAATCCGCAAAGCGCGTCGCCGCGGCGGACGAGGAAGCGGAGCATATCGTCTCTGCGGCCCGCGAAGCGGGGAATGCGGAGAAAGCACGGCTCCTGAAAGAAGCGGAGGCGCGCGCCGTTGCGGTAACGAAAGACGCGGAGGAGCGTGCGAAGGAGGTCGCGGCCCGCGCGGAACGCGAAAGCGAAAAGGAAGTGGCGCGGCTTGCAGTGCTTGCCGCGGAGAAGCTTCTGAAGAAACACTATGATTGACGACTACACACGGCTTCTTGAAGCGACGGCGGAACTGGAGGACAAGGCGGCGTCGGACGCGGCCATCACGAAGCTCATTCTGCACCTAAAGAGCGCCGGGCGCATGAAGATGCTCCCCGCGATCGCGCGCGAGCTCCGGAAAGTCGCGGCGCGGCGCCATGCGCTCCGGCCGTTCGTGGAAGTTGCGCATAAAAAAGAAGAGGAAGCGGCGCTCCGCGCCGCGGCCCTTGCGGGGATCATCGCACGGCACGCGGTCGTGAATCATTCACTCATTCACGGCTGGCGGGCGCGGAGCGCGGGCAAACTCATAGACCATTCGGCGAAGCGCGCGCTCCTCGCCATTTACCAGAAGGTGACTATTTAATATATGCAAAGCATCATTGAGAGGATAGAAAAGGAGATCGCCGCATGGGCTCCGTCCGCTGGAGCGGAAGAGACCGGCGTCGTGCGCGCCACGGGCGACGGCATCGCGGAGGTGGACGGCCTGTCCAAAGCGGCGATGTCCGAGATGGTGCTTTTTGATCCCACCTTCGACCGTTCGCTCGCCGAAGCGCTGAAGGACCCGAATCCCATTTACGGCCTCGTGTTGAACTTGGAGGAAGACGGCGTGCGCGCCGTCATCCTCGGCGATGCGACGAAAATCCACGAAGGGATGCTCGTGCGCCGGCTCGGCCGCCTGCTCTCCATTCCTGTCGGCGAAACACTCGTCGGCCGCGTGGTGAACGCGCTCGGCGAAGCGGTGGACGGCAAGGGTCCCACCGGTGCTAAAGAAATGAAGCCCATTGAACGCGAGGCCTACGGCGTCATTGATCGCGCAAGCGTGAATGTTCCGCTCCACACCGGCATAAAAGCGGTGGACGCGATGATACCTATCGGCCGCGGCCAGCGCGAGCTCATCATCGGCGACCGCGGAACCGGCAAGACGAGCATCGCCATTGATACCATCATCAACCAAAAGAACGAACCGGCCGCGACGCGCCCTGTTTGCATCTACGTGGCCATCGGACAGAAGGAGTCCAAGACGGCGAAGCTCGTCGCCGAACTCGCAAGCCGCGGCGCGATGGACTACACCATCGTCGTATCCGCGCCGGCGTCCGCGCCGGCGGCGCTCCAGTTCCTTGCGCCGTTCGCCGGTGCAACTATTGGTGAATTTTTCATGGAGCAGGGGAAGGATGCGCTCGTCATCTACGACGACCTCTCCAAGCAGGCGGTCGCGTATCGCCAGATGTCGCTACTCTTGCGCCGCCCGCCGGGCCGCGAAGCGTACCCGGGCGACATCTTTTACCTGCACTCGCGCTTGCTTGAACGCGCCGCGAAGCTTTCCCCAGAGAAGGGCGGCGGCTCTTTGACCGCGCTTCCTATCATCGAGACGCAGGAGGGCGACGTCTCGGCGTACATCCCGACGAACGTCATCTCCATCACCGACGGACAGATCTATCTGGAAGCGAACCTTTTCAACAAGGGCCAGCGCCCGGCCATCAACGTCGGCATTTCGGTCTCGCGCGTGGGTTCTGCCGCGCAGACGAAGGCGATGAAGAAGGTGGCGGGAAGAGAAAACTGGAGCTTGCGCAATTCCGCGAACTGGAAGCGTTCATGCAGTTCTCCTCCGACTTGGATGTGGAGACGAAGAAGCGCATTGATGCCGGCCGCCGCATGACCGAGATGTTGAACCAAGGGCGCGGCGTACCGCTTCCGTTTGAAATGGAGGCCGCCGTCATCTTTGCGGCGACGAACGGCTACCTGGATTCGTTCTCGCCGGAAGAAGTGAGCGCCGTTGAAAAGAAATTGCAGGATTATCTCGCGCGGGAAGCGGGCGGCGCACTCGCGGCCATCAAGGAGTCCAAAGAGATCCGCGAAGGAACGGAAAAGACGCTCCGCGAGAAATTGGACGCTTTCGTCGCGCGTTCCGCGTCCGCCGCATAAGCACCTATGGCATTGAAGGACATCAAGAGCAAAATAAAAGCCACGGAGCGCACGCACAAAGTGACGCGCGCCATGGAAGCCGTTTCGGCGGTGAAGATGCGCAAGACGCAGGAGTCCGCGCTCGCCGGCCGGCCGTACGCGCGCGCGGCGCTCGCCATACTCGCACGGCTCTCGGGGAGCGCAGA